>CADBNS010000145.1 GCA_902796065.1 Ruminococcus flavefaciens | reverse complement strand
TGACGAAAAATCTCACGGCGCATCTTCAGCACAATCTTTGTGCGGTATTGCCTTAAAAATCCTTGAAGGGCGACAGCCCGTCGGCGGATTTTGACCTTGCCACCGACAAAATTATGCCAATAGGGAATAAATGTATGCAGATATTATATCACATAACAGAAAGAATTTCAACAATAATTACAAAAAACAGATGTCAGGAGCAATAAAAGAGGTACACATTATGTGTACCTCTTTTATTGTCCATATAGCGCTGCATTTTCGGAATGCAGCTGTTTATGATACTTTCATCTTACTACTGCGGATCTTTCAGCTTATCTCCGTAATACCAGTAATCGCAGATCTTTCCTCCGCCGGCGAGAGTATGTTCACGGTGGAGGGTAGCGTGCATAAGTCCGGCTGTAAGGAAGTCAATATCGCACATAACAGGCAGCACATCGATCAGTCCCTCGCGTCTTGCAAAGTTATTCAGCGGACACTGGGTAAAGTGGTAGTAGTAACCGTCGCGGTGCTTATTATCATCGAAGTTGAAGTCCCACGAATACTTTTTATACTGCGGATGCCTGTCCAGCCATTCTGCATTTTTCAGCATCATTTTTCGTATGCTGCTGATACCTCCGGGCTTGTTGGCATTCATGAAAAGTCCCGTAATTTTAAGCGGCTTCCACTCCATAATTTCATGAGCAATAGTTCTCAGAGCTTCAATAGTTATCATACCGTCAGCAACTCTGTATACGGCAAAGAATATGAAGCTCATATATACATTTGAAGCCATGGGATTATCAGCACCTATATCGTCCATTCGTCCAAGCATAGCCTTGTATTCTGACTTAGCCTTTTTCATGATACGGTCGGCAAAATCCTTGCCGTAGTGTCTTTTTATTGACCTTCTGACCAGCGGAGAAAGGACATTCCAGTACTTTCCGGTATATTTAAGCATATTTATCCCTCCTGAATTCTTGAAAAAATAAAAGCCATTATCAGACAGCTGAGGAGCATTACAATGATGTGTGCAGTTTGCTGTCTGCGGTTATATCCGAACTGTTTCCAGCCGGCACATCCGGCAGTTTCGGGAAAGAAATGCTGAAAGAAGTGAGTTTTTGTCAGCAGGAAATAGTCCAGCGCGATAATATCAAAAGCCTTTGTGCCAAAACCAATGACCATAAATCGAAGCAGGAACTGACAGTATGTGAAGCCGTGCTTTATGCCGTCAATACCTCCGAATACAAACAGTCCGACAAACAAAAGACACATGATAACAATGAGTGTACCGCCGATTATCCGCGGAGCTTTCGGCTGCTTGTCGATCTCATCAAGACGGGGCTTCAGGGCCTCCTGAATATCTGTCGGGAAGTTTTTAGCCAGTCCGCGGTATGGCATGAAAACCGTAGCTGAAAGTATCATAAGGCAAAGCAGAATGATACTGCAAATTGTCAGAAATAGAGTGAAAAGCATAATAAACTGCTCCTTGAATGTGGAATAAGCATAGCTGCATATATGTTAGTGGCTTATAACACTATTATACCACACTTTATTGCATATGGCAAGTTAAAAAAGCATGGACATATGAATTATCCGCCGATCACATCGCTTCTTTTTTATGATGATCTGTGTGGATCAGGAATTGTTCAAGCTCGGCAGTACTGTGGGTGTGACCGTGTTTTTTATCGGTGAAGAAATGCTCATGGTCATGGCAGTGAGTAATGGTGTGAGTATGTGTTGAGCCGTCGTGAGTGTGAGTGAAGGTGTGAGTGTGTACATGGGAATGATTATGAACAAGAGTATCAGCGGCGGCAAATGCAGTTCCTGCTATCATGACGATAAGAGCTATAATGTATGCAGCTGTAAGCTTCTCATGGAGAAGTACAAAGGACAGGAACGCACCGATGAACGGAGCAACTGCATAATAGGCGCTGGTTTTAGCTGCACCGAGGTCTTTCTGAGCTCTGATGTACGTGAAGATACTCAGTCCGTATGCAATGAATCCCAGCAGAAGCGCAGGGAGAATATACTTCATCTGCGGAAGCTTCTCTCCGAGTATCATGGCAACGATAAGCGAGCCGGTACCTGAACACAGTCCCTTTATGGTAACTATCTGATACGTGCTTTTGTCGGAGATCTTTCTTGTGCAGTTGTTTTCAAGTCCCCAGCAGGCAGCAGCGCCGAGTACGAACAGCGAACCGACAGTGAAATCGAGACTTTCCTTTCCGCTGAAGGAGAGTATGATGCTTGACAGTGTGATGAAGCCTATGGCAGTCCACAGTACCTTGCTGACCTTCTCTTTGAAGACAAGCAAAGCGATAACAGTTGTGGCGACTATCTCGAAATTGCCAAGCAGTGATGCGTTAGCGGAGGTTCCCAGTTTTACGCCTATCATCAGCAGTATGGGAGCGATCATATCAAGCACGACCATACCAACAGTGTATGGCGTATCCTCTTTCGCAAGGCGTTCCGCGGAGCTTTCATGCTTATAGCGGAACAGATACATTATTCCCACGCCGATGCCTGCGCCGATATACAGCAGACCAGCCATAACGGTAGGAGCTATCTTATCGAGCAGGAGTTTTGAGCAGGGGACGTTCAAAGCGTAAAATACAGCCGCAGCAAGTGCGTACAATACAGAGTACATTTTGTTTTTCATATTATCACCTTGGTTGTATATTTGTTATAGCTTACTAACTATATTGTATCACACTAATTATCATTTTGCAAGCAGTTTTTGTATAATATAAGCGCGATTACGTGCTGACCACAGTGCTCTGACGATAAACGCCTGTATCTCGGAAAAATCTATAATCAATGCTCATAAATCAGTATTGGACAAATCAAAGTGAAGCGATTATAATTGAATTATTCAAACGAAAGGAATTGATCTATATGAAAAAATTACTCGCAGGACTCTTTTCAGCAGTTCTGACATTCAGCGCACTTACAGGCTGTGGAAATACAGGAGTACAGCCTCAGGTATCACCGCAGGTTCAGAAAACTACAAAGGATTTCAATCTGGGACATCTTAACTCTACCGCTCATCTTCTCGGATTCGTGGCAAAAGAGGAGGGGTTCTTTGCTGAGGAAGGATTAAACGTAACACTGAGCCAGATGACAAGCTCCACCGAATTGGTAAACGGACTTGAATCCGACAAACTTGATGCTGTATTACTCGGCGCATTCGGTGGAATGGCATTCCAGAGCAGCGGACACGATATTACTTATTTCGGCGGTGCAATGACAAACGGACACGGATATATAATCAAGCCGGAATCTGCTGAAGGCTTTGAGCGCGACGATATAAATGTGCTGAAAGGCAAGAACGTAGCAGTTACCAAGAACTCAACAGATGATCTTGAGCTGCAGATCCTTCTGAAAGAAAAAGGCATTGAGATCGGCGAAGGTGATGATAAGGTAAACATCATATATTTCGACTCTCAGAAGGACTCCTATGCCGCACTTCTCAACGAAGATATTGATGCGACCCATGTTTATTCCCCATATGCTTCACTGGGTCAGCGGCAGGGCTATCAGGTTGTGTACTATGATGTGGATTTTGACTTCTTCAAGAACATTCCCTGCTGCCGTCAGACTGCAAAGACCTCTGATCTGCTGAATGATAAGGATACCTATGTTGCATTTGAAAGAGCAATGATAAAGGCGTATAAGTTCTATCAGGAGAACGAGGACAAGACTGTTCGTGATGTAAAGAAATATATTGATATTGAAGAGGACGATATACGTACAGAGGTGTACGGCGGTTACAGTATTTCAAATCCTGATCCCGATAAACAGGCAACTATCAATGTCAAGGACAGAGCTGTTGAAGTGGGTATCTATAAGGATTTCGACCTTGAATCCCATATCAATACCGATATATATAAAGAAGCTCTTGAAAGCATACTGAAAGAATCTCCCGACGATGAAATATATAAGTCATTGAAAGAACATTTCGATCAGTACGAATGATCAGTAATGCCTCACGTTATAAACGGAGGCATTTTTTATACCGTACAATATCGGATTTTTCTATATGTAATTCTCATAAATGAGTATTGGACAAAACAATATAATTGTATTAGAATTGTTATTGTGCTAATGAGAATCGGGATCCTGCCGATTGAAAGGAGAAGAAATATGGCTAAGAGAATCGATCTTAATCTGCCGACTGTTGAAAGCAGGGAACTAAGGCTTGGTTCCATAATATCATGGAACGGCTCAACCAAAGAATTACTTGAAGAATCAGATTACGAAGGCAGAAGTGAGAAGAAAAAAGGCTGCTGCGGGAATCGTGGCGAGGGCTGTAAGCTGTGTGAACTGAATCTTCCGTTTTCACAGCAGACTATGTGCTGCCACGCTATTATAGAAACTCAGGTGGCTAACATCACCGACTGTGTACTTGTTGAGCATTCTCCAATCGGATGTTCAGCGCGTCTGCCGAGAATCAATATCACATACAACCAGACCCTTGCAAGACGCGGAAAAGAACCGCAGACTTTACGGGTACTCAGTACTAATCTGAAGGAAAATGACATGGTTTTCGGTGCAACTGCAAAGCTGGAAAGAACTGTGCGTGAGGCTTTTGAAAGATATTCCCCCAAAGCTATCTTTATTTCTCTTGCCTGTACAACTGCTATCATCGGCGAAGATATTATCAGTACCGCCAATGAATTACAGGACGAACTGGGAATACCTGTTATTCCCCTTGAATGTGAGGGATTCAAAAGCAAGCACTGGAGTACCGGATTCGATATTGCTCAGCACGCAGTCCTGAGGAGTATTGTGAGGAAAGATCCGAAAAAGCGTCAGGATGACCTTATAAATATATTCGCCCTTTATGGTTCGGATTATTTCACACCACTGCTGAAACCGCTGGGACTGAGAGTGAATTACGTTATCGACGGTGCGGATTATGAGGAGATCGCACAGGCTTCCGAAGCTGTGGCAACTACAACATTCTGCCATACTCTTGGCTCTTATTTTGCAGCTGCTCTTGAAGAACATTTCGGTGTACCTCAGATACATTCTCCCATGCCTTACGGTTTCAAGGGAACAGATGCGTGGCTGAGAGAAATTGCCAGAGTTACAGGTAAAGAAGATATTATTGAGGATTATATAAAGTCAGAGCATGAAAGAGTTATGCCGAGGATAAATGAACTGCGTGAGCAGCTCAAGGGTCTGAAAGGGTATGTTGCAACCGGTTCAGCCTATGCACACGCCGTAATCGAGGTCATAAGAGAGCTTGGGATACAGGTTGACGGTTCACTTGTCTTCCATCATGATCCTGTTTATGACAGCGGCGATCCAAAGGAGAATTCACTGAAGCATCTTACTGAGACTTATGGTGATATTCCTGATTATACCGTAAGCAAAACTCAGCAGTTCCAGCTTTTCGGACTTCTTAAACGTGTTGATCCTGACTTTATAATCATTCGCCATAACGCGATAGCAC
Source organism: Ruminococcus flavefaciens (assembly GCA_902796065.1). GTDB lineage: Bacteria > Bacillota > Clostridia > Oscillospirales > Ruminococcaceae > Ruminococcus > Ruminococcus flavefaciens_X. The sequence continues at coordinate 8,532 of CADBNS010000145.1, read as the reverse complement.
CGGTATCTATAAGAATGGGAATCCCTTCGCTGCCTATGGGTGATGAGCATATGGCGGTGGGTTATGACGGCATGATAAGAGTCGGAGAAGCATTGCTGGAAATACTTTCAAGACGCAAATTTGCGAAGACTCTTAAAGAACACGTAAAGCTGCCGTATACGGAATGGTGGCTTTCCCAGGATGATCCGTTTATTATTGCAAAGCATCCTGAGATAATTGATGAAGCTCCAGACAGATTCGTGAAAAAAACTAAAAAACGGAGTGTAAAATAAAATGGCAGAGAAAAAGAAAAAAGCAACAAGCATCACTCACGCAAGATATGGCTGCGCGATCGGTGCTGTGAATACAGTTAACGCTATAAGACGGGCAATTCCAATTGCTAACTGCGGTCCGGGATGTGCTGACAAGCAGTTCATAACAATGTCGTTCAGCAATGGCTTCCAGGGAGCTGATTATGCCGGCGGCGGTGCAGTTCCAAGCTCAAATACAGGTGAAAATGAGATAGTGTTCGGCGGAGTAAAGAAGCTGGAAACTACGATCAGGTCGGCATTCAAGATCATGGACGGCGACTTGTATGTTGTACTGACAGGGTGTGCTCCTTCGCTTATAGGTGATGATGTTGAAGCTGTGGTGAGAAAGTTCCGGAAAGAGGGTTACCCCATAGTTCATGCGGATGCAGCAGGCTTCCGCGGAAACAACCTGTTCGGACACGAATCAGTGGTAAAAGCGATCATCGAGCAGTACGTGGGCGATGTCAGCACAGAGAAAACTAAGGGACTTGTAAATCTCTGGGCTGATGTTCCATACTTTGATACCAACTGGAAAGGCAATTACAGCGAACTGAAAAGAATACTGGAGGGCGCAGGCTTCAAGGTGAATATTCTTTTCGGTATTGAGTCCGAAGGCGTGAAAAGCTGGAAGAATATCCCGAAAGCACAGTTTAATCTCGTTGTATCTCCTTGGGTCGGATTAAGCATTGCAGAGCTTCTGCAGGAAAAATACGATCAGCCATTTCTGCACATTCCTGTTGTACCAATCGGCGAAAAGGAGACTACTGCATTTATACGCAAAGTCGTGGATTTTGCAGGTATCGACAACAGAAAAGCTGAGAAATTCATCAAAAAGGAATCTGAGCAGTACTATTACTACTATGAGCATATCTCAGAATTTATCTCGGAATACTGGTTCGGATTGCCTGCACGTTTTCTTATTGCAGCCGATGCGCAGACTACTCTCGGCATATCGAAATTCCTCACAGATCAGATAGGTCTTATTCCTGCAAAGGTCATTGTTTCGGATAATACTCCGCTTAAATATCAGGAAGCTATTTCTGAGGAATTCAGGAATATTTCCGATGATACAAGCATTGATGTGAAGTTCATTGAAGATGGATATACCATAGAAAAAGAATTCGACGAGGCTGATTACGGCTACGGCAAACCACTGTTCCTTGCAACAAGCTGGGATCTTGATGTGGCACGTAAGCACAACGGATTATTTGTACCGATCGGTACGCCAAACAATTTTGAGGTCGTTCTGAATCGTACATACATCGGTTACAAGGGTGCGATCACTCTGCTTGAAAAGATATATTCAGAGGTCGTCAGGGGATAGGACTTGATCGGCAGCGAAAAAGAGCGCACAGTTTTTTCTGTGCGCTCTTATTGCTCAAAAGCCTCTGTTGTATCATGGCGTTATTCGCGTATCTGTTCTTCATCTCACATTTCCAACTGCTTTTTTGCTGATATGTTTTTCTGCCTTCTTTCTGCCGTTCATAAGCAGTATCATAAATACTGTACCAAGTATCACTTCCTGTATGATAAGTATTACATTGCCCTGAAACGGCGTTATCTTGCTGAGTACATCATCAGATACTCCCATGACCAGCAGCAGTCCGATATTAAGTGTCTGCATATTATTCGATGCGTGCATCAGCGATGCGGGATAGATCGAATCCGTTTTCTTCGTCAGCCATGTGAGTATCGCTCCGATAAATATGCAGTTTATACACATGAGTATTATTCCGGTATACGGAGCGCCTGCGTAGTCCGAACCGAAGTTGTAGCCGTGTATTATCAGCGGTGTGTGCCAGAGTCCCCATATCGTTCCGCCGATAACCACTGAGCCGACTGTACCAAATGCCTTTTCCAGCTTAGGATACAAATATCCGCGCCAGCCGAATTCCTCTCCGAATGCAAGAAATAGCATGAAGAATATCGGAGCTATCATGTTCGTCAGCAGAAACGCTATATCGTCTGCCGATGTCAGACGATCCACTAATTCTCCTGCGTCCGGATGTCCGTGGAATACCGTCATAGTGACCGCTGCCATTATACCGGCTGCGATAGGCTGTAAGAATCCCAACACGTAATAACGTACATTGCCTTTCAGATGAAAATGCAGCTTGCTGTCGCCCCAGCCCTCTTTCGTTATCAGTCGGGTCAGTGCATTCGCTATTGCCGGTACAAGCATTTCGTATGCGCTTATCATTCCGTATTGACCGTCGTGCCATTCATCAAACCCTACTGTATTATCCAGTATCAGCTCAGGTATCCAGAACAGTCCGAATGATAGTGATATGAATATCAGTATCCGCCTGATGTCAGCCTTATTCTCAGATCTCATTCCGCTGCGCTCCTTTCATGTATAACCTGCATGATACTTTATATGACAGACAGAAGCTCATGAACGATACCACCGGAAATACCCCCATCAGCAGCTTGGGTGTACCCGTTATCAGTATTTCGTCATTGCCTGCTATGCAGTCTGCGATGTGTGTCATTATCCCTGACGGATCAGTTAATACCACTACTGTCAGTATGAGCATCAGTACTATCATGATGATCGATTTTATTATGCTGCCTTGCTTTATCCCGAAGCGTACCGTGAACGGTATCTCCAGCGAACGCAGTAACAGCTGCACGTAAAACAGTATCATCACTACACCGCTGCAGCTGTAACAGTCATCGGTCGTTATCTGCGATATGAGTGCAAGCAGATTGTCGAAAATATTGCAGCTGATAAGCATGAGCATACTCATCATAAATGTAAGCTCGTACTTTATCCTCATGTATCCCTTTATTCCATCAGGCGTGGACGCAATGAACTCACTGTATATACGTCTGTTGTCACTCCGGAATATCAATCCCTGCATGAATCCCGATGCAAGGTATGCCACAAGCAATGATATTAGCTTTATTCCGTTTATCAGCTGCTCTTCCTGTCGGAGCAGTATCTCTTTTATGCCTGTGCCCATTATCTGTGCCGTTAATGTTATGGGAAGAATTATTCCCGCAAAGGCTGCGGCGGCAGTCAGCAAAAGCAATATCCGGTTCTGCTTGTATTCCTTATATATCAGACCCGTCATTACGGCTCTCTCCTTCCAAAGAACTTCTCCGAAATTTTGTAGTGTGCACAGAATAATCCCGCAATTACTGCAATACATATCACTGTCAGACCGATCATTCCTAACTTGTCCATCACGAGATAGAATGAGTTTGAGAAAATGTTTTCGTGCTCCGGACTTTCAAGTATCTCATCGGAATTTCTTAGTACAGTACCTGCCTTCGATCTTGAGAATACCGAATCTATAAGTATGAATATTGCCATTGCAGCTACGAATCCTACTGTGCGCAGTATCTGGAGCGTTTTTTTGTCAGTTGCCATGTACTGTATAAACTGGGATACCATGCTTGCCAGAAACGCAAGAGCAAATGATATGAGGTATAAGTTTATCATGTGTAATGCCATTTTACTGTCAAGCATGATGATGTATACACTGATTATCAGTGCGCCGGCAAGAAACCCTGCAAGTTTGAAAAATGTGCTTACCGCTGCTTTGTTATTCGCTGTTACAGGCAGTACGTGACTGTAGGTTTTCCAGCCCGAGAGAAGGTCTTTTTTATACATATCATTGTCGGAACTTGCAAGTATTGCGGTGGATGCTGCAAGGATAGATGAGAACAACACGAGCACTGAGTCCGGATCTGCATCTGCTTCTCCTCTTGAACCTGAATATAACGGTATAAACATCAGTACAGCCAACAGGAGAGCCATAATCAGACGTATGACGTAGTGCCGGCGAGTCAGCTTCCATTCACGGTATATCAGTGATCTGTACAGTTTCATTATGACCACTCCTTTGCTTCACGGTGTACGTAGTAGAGCATGATGTCGTCAAGACTCGCCGGATCTATCACGCAGTCACGATACTTGTAGCCGGCACTCTCACGGTCATTGACCATGACCTCCGCACCGAAGCTGTTTGTGCGTATGCTCACGATGTCCTCGGGATCGATCTCCTGCAGCTTGTCCTTGTCGCATTTGATGATGCCGTGACTTTCAGTTATCTCGTCCTTGTAGCCGCTGAGCAGTATTCTTCCCTTATCAATGAATGTCACCATGTCTGCTATCTTTTCAAGGTCGCTGGTGATGTGGGAGGACATGAGTATCGAACGCTCTCCCGTTTGCAGATACTCCATGAATATGTGCAGTATCTCGTCACGTACTACGGGGTCAAGACCTGTTGTGGCTTCGTCCATGACCAGCAGCTCTGCATTGTGGGATAATGCGCAGGCTATTTGCAGCTTCATCTTCATTCCCTTTGAAAACTGACCTATCTTTTTCTTCTGCGGAAGCTGAAAACGCTCTATGTACTGCATATATGCTGTGTTGTCCCACTCAGGATACATTCCCTCAAATATCTTCGCCATATCCCTAACGCTGAATATATCATGGAACGGCAGCTCGTCAAAGACTACTGCGATGCGCTTCTTCAGTTCTGTTTCATCTGCAATGTGGTCAAGTCCAAGGAGGCGTATCTCACCGCTGTCTATGTCTGTGATGTGCAGCATACTGCGGATAGTCGTGGTCTTGCCTGCACCGTTCTGACCGATGAATCCCATGATGCAGCCTTTGGGTACGTCAAAGCTGATGTTATCCAGCACGAATCCGTCGTAGCGTTTTGTCACGCCCTTTATCTCAATTGCGTTCTCATATTCATTCATTCTATTCTCCTCCGTTTACAAGGTCGAGCATCTCGTGAAGCTCATCTATGGTGATGCCGGCTTTCTGAGCTGTTGCACCTGCCTCTGCGAGCAGGGATTCTATACGCTTGATCTGTTCCTCACGATATAGCTCTATGTTCTGCGCCTTTACGAAGGAGCCCCTGCCCGTGTAGCTCTCTATAAAACCGTCACGTTCAAGTTCCTCGTAGGCACGTTTCGTGGTCATGAAACTGATACGGAGCTCTGTTGCCAGTATGCGCATTGAGGGCAGCGCTTCGCCCTCCTTTAGCTTTCCCTCCAGTATCAGCGTTTTGATCTGGCTCGCGATCTGAAGATAGATCGGTTCGCCTGATGAGTTGCTGATGTTAATATTCATATAGTGTACACTCCTTGTGGTTATATGGCTGAGCTGTACTTTCCGGATCGTAACAGCAAAGTCTAAATTGTATAACTACTATGTATACAATTATAACGATCGTGTTACACTTTGTCAAGTACTTTTTTAAAATTTCTTTCTGAGTTTTTGTGATCTGTTGCATTAGTTCCGGATCCTGCGGCACTTTCACGGGATCATGCTGGAAATGCAAATATGCAGCAGTGTATTACAGATAGCCGACATTGACATATTATGATGCATATGATAAACTTCATATAGAAGACGATGTTAAAGTACGTCTTGTTCATAAAATGTTTACAATTACGTCTGAGACATTTTCTGTTCCTGTCCGTTAAACATAGTGAAGGAGGGAATAACGTGGCAGATAAATTAAAAGAACAATACGATAAAATACTGAGATTTTGCTTTTACAGGGTACATAATGCCGATGTTGCTGAAGATCTGACACAAGAGACCTTCCTTCGATTCCTTGAAAGACCTCATTACCGCATCAGAGGTATTGATCTCCGTCTTCTGTACACTATAGCCGGCAATCTTTGTACAGACTATTTCCGCGGAAAGCAAACGGCCGAACTGACGGATGATATACCCGACAGCAGAGATCAGGAAGAAGAGATACTCACAAATACCATGCTTGCATCTGCAATGAAAACCCTTCCTTCAGAGGATTGTGAGATCATTCTTTTAAGGTATGTGAATGAGGTCCCTATGAAGGTGCTATGCAGCCTTTATGGAGTATCACGCGCAACAATGGCGAGGCGCATAAGAAGGATCCTTGACTTGCTGAAAAAGAGTATTGTAGGAGAGGAGGCAGAACATGAACCGCAACTTCAGAAAATCTATCGCTGAAAGCTTCAAAGAACCAAAAGCAAAAAGAAAAGAAGAATTCTTCAATAGCATTGAAGAACCCAGAATACGAGTCGTACCATTTTATGGCAAAGTATTTGCGGCAGCTGCTTGCTGTGTTTTCGCAGTAGGTATAGGCTATAATATCAGTAACGGTTTAAAGAATGATATGATCGGAGAAAACTATACAGTTACCGATACCACTCTGCCTGTTCCGACTTCAGATGATTCAATTTCAGCTTCAACAGGAACTGCCCCGGCAGCTACCACTGCGTCACGCACAGAAAAAAGTAAAGATCTAAAGGATGAGAGCATAACTACTGCTGTTTCATCAGCGGGTTCTGTAAAACAGGCGGAAAAAACTACGGCATCCAACGTAGGAACAGTATCGGCTCAGTCCGGATATGACAGTCCGGCTGATACACCTGAAAATGCCAAAGGATCTGCCGTTACACAGATTCCTTCAGAAAATTATCCAAATGGTACAGATATTGTTACGACAACTGCCGTTCCATTATCTCCCGAAGAATACGAGAGGAGTTTTATTATGAAAAAAGTAACCGCTTTTCTTGCAGCTATTTCTATCGGCGCAGCTCCGGTATCAGATGCACACGCCGTTAATGAAGAATACTTCCACGGAATGAAAACTTTTGGCTATAACGAAGATTACTATAACACTTATGAGTATCATATTGAAGCTCTCAATGTTTTTGATTCTCCTTCATTCGACAAGGATATTAACGAAGATGGTGTTTTCGATATAGTTGACTGCTATGCACTTTTCGCATACTATAACTACAGAGATATAAACCCGAACAGTCAGTGTCAGAGCGGTGCAGCTAAATTCCAAAGGGATCTTCCGGCTGTCTATACTCCGCCGGTTGAACGGTACGATGTTTCGGATCTTCTTATGGATTATTTCGTAAGAACAAACGATATGAAAAAAGAGTACATCGACCCTTCTTATTATATTGACAACATTGCTCCGCAGGTATTTGATGTGGACAATATACCCAAGCATCTTACCATCGATCCGATCGCATCGCATTTTGCTGATTATCTGCTGACCAAGATAAACTATGCTCCGAACAGCGATTCGTTATTAGAAGATATTGAAACTGATGAAAACATCGATCTCGATCTCGACGGTGATGGAGTGTTCACTATAGCTGATGTATACATCTACCATATCTTCGAACGGTATGCTAAAAACTTAAAGTTCTATTATTTTGAATTCAACGGACTGAAGATCACAGGCAGAGAAGACATTCCATTTGATGAGGAGCTTGGTCTTACTGAGGAACAGTTCAATATGTGCAGGGAATTCTTTTTCAGGTATGCATGGAAAGAATACGCATATTGTCCATTCGGCGACAAGGGTCATAAGAATTCACAGACTGTCACAACCAGCGACTTCATAAGTATGAAAGTGCTGCTGAATGGTTGTCTCAGGGGCAAAGAATTCCTTCCTGAATATTTGGACGCTTCTTACTACGATGGTATCATAAGCGGCGCACCTTACAGTGAAGAATTCATAGAGGAGCTCAAAGAATACTGCGAATGGTTCAGTGTGGGAGAGAAGAAGCACAATCCATGGATATTCAATTCTAAAGATTTTGCTGCTGCATTCGATTACTATTGTGATGCAGTTGAAAACGGTAATGCTCCCGAACCTGATATAAACGGTGACGGTATACTTAATGACTATGACTACGACGGATATAATTCCTTCTACAGTTTCCTTGAACAGACTGAATATCCGGGAAGCGATAATACCCAGCTTACCATCGATGAGTGGGATAGGATCACTACCGAATTTGATATGAACAATAACGGTATCTGCGGAGATATGTATGATTACTCGGTTGCTATCGCTTACATCATGCTGAATCGTGATAAGGTCGTTGATAATCATACTATAGAGAAACTCCTGGAAGGTGAGAATTACGAACAGAATGCTACTATTCTTGCAAGCATGGATATTGAGCGTTCAGGTGACTCCAACTGCGACGGCGAAACCAGTCTTGCAGATTCATTGCTTATCCTCCAGAACAATGTTAACGCTGATAAGTATCAGATCTCAAATACAGGATTGTTCAATGCTGATATTTATAATACAGGCGATGGCGTTACTCCTATGGATGCAATGGAGATCCAGAGGATCGATACATCTAAAAGCATAGACTGACCGTTTACATAAGAACCTGTCCACATAGGGATTCATGCACGTCTTTTCGTCAAATTTTGCCGGTGACTGCGTTAAAAATCCTTGAAGGGCGACAG
>CADBNS010000144.1 GCA_902796065.1 Ruminococcus flavefaciens | reverse complement strand
TTCACTCAGCATTGCAGGTGCAGACATCGGTGCGCAGATATATGACCCCATTGCTGCGGCTGCCGACATTGATGCGATTATCCTTTTGAGATTCTTCTTCATAGTTTTTAAACCCACCTATTCATTTAATTTACGGTTTGAACTACCGCTGTTTATTATTATACAATAAAATCTATATAAAGTAAATAGATACCTATATAAATTTTATATATAACGAATTCGGTTTATTCATTAATTAAATTCAACCTTTTTACTTGTAAAAGATCCAAAAAAACGCACCCCCTTGCGGAGATGCGCCATTTTTCTTATTTGAGTACGGATTCGTGTATCGCAAAATGCTTCGGGATACCGTTCTCCTTTATCAGGTTCAGATCGCCCTGTATCAGCGGCAGGAAGTAGTTCAGCGCAAATTTGCGGATATTGTTTCCCGCTGAGTTGATGTAGCTCTTCGGCAGGAACTTCTCATTGTTCGCTATCTCATTTGCGTTCGCTGACTCTATTACCACTGTGTACGGCATATCCTCTATTCTGCGGAATACCATTACCTTGCCGGTCTGTCCGTCAAGTGCGGTCCTTACTCCGGCTGCTCCTATTGCCTCGGCTTCGTCTATGTCAGTTCTGGAACTGAGATGCGATGAGCAGCGCTGCATTACGTTCAGCTCTATGGACCTTACCTTGCAGCCGATCTCATTCCTTACTGCCTCTTCAAGATACTTGCCGATGCCGGATAGATATTTGTGCCCGAAATTGTCAACTAATCCGGACTGCACTCCGTCCGGTACCTCTATTCCCTCTGATACCGCTACTATCACTGCCTTGTGCTTCGACATCTCCTGCCTTACGTCCTGTAGAAAGTTCTCCAGTGAGAAGGCTGCTTCCGGAACGTATACAAGATGCGGTGCGGATTCACCCATTGCATGAAGAACTGCGCTTGATGCTGTCAGCCAGCCTGCATGACGACCCATTATCTCTACGATGGTTACTGACGGTATGCTGTATACGATACTGTCACGGGTTATCTCGTGCATTGTCGTTGCTACATACTTCGCCGCTGAGCCGAATCCCGGCGTGTGGTCTGTGATGCAGAGATCGTTGTCGATGGTCTTGGGTATGCCGATCACCTTTACGTCAAAGTCAATCTCACGGAAGTACTCCGACAGCTTATTTACCGTGTCCATGGAGTCGTTTCCGCCAATATACAGGAATGCGCCGATATTACGCTGTTTCAGCGTCGCGACTATCTTCTTGTATACCTCCTCGTCCTCGTGCCAGTCCGGCAGCTTGTATCTGCATGATCCAAGTACTGTGGACGGGGTCTGCCTCAGAAGCTCCATGTCGTTGTTCGTGAGTATGATGGACTTCATATCCACCAGATGATTGTTGATGATACCTTCAATGCCGTTGATAGAGCCGAATATCGCATCGATCGATGCTACTTTCAGCGACTCCTTGAATACGCCTACCAGTGAGGCGTTGATCGCACAGGTCGGTCCGCCCGACTGTGCTACTGCAATGTTTATCATTCTGCTTATCCTCCATATTTCACCCGTATACCGCCTTTTCCCTCAGCGGCAGCCGGGAGTTTTAGCTTATCAGCCGTAGTACTCACTGAGCTCTGAACGCTTTTCACGCTGCATTAGCCCTGTCAGTGTCTCAGATGGTGATGCTCCCTCGTATACTATCGAGTATACCGCCGAGATTATCGGCAGCTCTGTATTGTACTTCTCTGCCAGCTTCATTGCCGGTTTAAGTGCGTTTATTCCCTCTACTACCATGCCGACTTCCTTTATGGCTGAATCTGCATCGTATCCCTTTCCCAGCAGTATTCCTGCCTGGTAGTTACGGCTGTGTACGCTGAGGGCGGTAACTATAAGGTCGCCCATGCCTGCCAGTCCGTAGAAGGTCTGCTCGCGGCAGCCCAGCTTCATGCCAAGCCGCTTTATCTCTGCAAGTCCGCGGGTGATGAGGGCGGCTTTGATATTGTCCCCAAGTCCAAGTCCTATGAGCATTCCTGATGCCAGAGCAATGATATTCTTCAAGGCTCCGCACAGTTCTACTCCCTTGATGTCAGTGTTGGTGTATACCCTCATGCAGGTGTTCATGAATACGTCCTGTATGGTCTCTGCGGTGTGCAGGTCCGGACATGATGACAGTATTGTTGTCGGCATGGAGCGTATTACTTCTTCTGCGTGGGTAGGTCCCGACAGTGCCGCTATTTTCAGCGAACGCTCTTCTACTGCGCTGCCAAGTTCATCTGCTATGACCTCGGTCATGGTGTAGAATGTGTCTGCTTCGATACCCTTTGCTACGCTGACGAGTATCTGTCCGTCCTTCAGGTATGGGGCGGCTGTTCTTGTGGTTGACCTGATGAATACTGATGGTACTGCAACGATGAGCATTTCGTTATCGCTGCACACTGCCTTAATATCAGAGGAGAAACATAAAGCGTCCGGAAGCGTGATATCCGGAAATTTCGGGTGCTTGTGAGTATTATTGAGGTTGGTTATCTCTTCCGGAAGAGCTGACCATACTGTTACGTCGTGGCTGCTCTCGCAGAGCATTCTTGCAAGTGCGATGCCCCATGTTCCGGCACCTAATATACCTATTTTCATCGCTGTTACACTCCTTTATATATGGTCTGGCTGTTATGCTCCGCTTTTTCCCTCAGTGGTGCATATCTGACCAATTTAAGTATATCAGATAATACTGCCGTTGTCAAGGGAATGAGGTGCAGAAAAGGTCCGGAGCGTTTCTGCTTCCGGACCTTGCTGCTGCCTGTTATTCGGCTGTGTTGTAGCCGTTGGGATTGTTTTTCTGCCAGTTCCATGTGTCACGGCACATATCTGCCAGCGTCTTTTCTGTCTTCCAGCCAAGTACGCGGAGTGCCTTGTCTGCATTTGCATAGCTTTCCGGCAGGTCTCCGGCACGGCGTGCTCCATATACGTGGGGGATCTTTATTCCGTTTACCTTCTCAAAGGTGTCTACTATCTCAGTTACGCTGTAGGGCGTTCCTGTTCCGAGGTTGAATATCTCGACTCCGCTGTTTTTCAGTACGTAGTCAACTGCCTTTACGTGTCCTTTTGCAAGGTCGGTAACATGGATATAGTCGCGGCGGCAGGTGCCGTCCGGTGTATCGTAGTCGTTGCCGAATATGGTCAGTTTCTCCCGTCTGCCTACTGCTACCTGTGCTACGTAGGGCATCAGGTTGTTCGGTATGCCCTGTGGATCCTCGCCGATCATTCCGGAGCTGTGCGCACCGATAGGATTGAAGTATCTCAGCAGTACGACGGAAAGCTCCTTGTCTGCTTTGGAGGCGTCCTCAAGTATCTGCTCCATCATTACCTTCGTCCAGCCGTAGGGGTTGGTGCAGGTACCGCGCTTCATCTCCTCGGTGTAGGGAACGGGATTCTCTTCACCGTATACTGTTGCGCTGGAGGAGAAGATGATATTCTTTACGCCGTACTCATTCATGCATTCCAGCAGCGAAAGAGTTGTGTCTATATTGTTGCGGTAATAAAGCAGCGGCTTCTCTACGGACTCTCCTACTGCCTTCAATCCGGCAAAATGGATCACTGCGTCTAGCTTGTTTTCCCTGAATACCGCTTCAAGTGCGGTCTTGTCCTGTATATCGACCTCGTAGGTTTTTACGGATCTGCCTGTTATCTTCTCAACACGCCTTACTGCCTCCGGACAGCTGTTGGAATAGTTGTCTGCTATGATAACATCGTATCCGGAGCTGAGAAGCTCGACTGATGTGTGTGAACCGATATATCCGGCTCCGCCTGCAAGAAGTATTGTGCTCATTTGTGGTTTTCCTCCGTTTTTTTGTTGTTATGTATCGTCCTCGTCGTCCGCTTCTTCTGCCTCTGCCGCAATTTTCGGCGGAAGCAGTTTGCGCTTCTCAAGGGCGGGGATAAGCATATCACGGTATATATAATCAGTTATAGCTGCAAATGGTATTGCAAGGAAAATGCCGATTATTCCGTATATCCTTCCGCCGGCAAGTATGACGATGAGTATCCACAGACCTGATACGCCAAAGGTGTTTCCGAAGAGCTTCGGTTTAAGTATGTATCCGTCTATGGTCTGTAGTATTATGGTGAATATTATGAATACAAGTGCGTGTATCGGCTTGACCATCAGCAGTATGAATGCCCCTATGATACCGCCGATAAGCGGTCCGAAGGTCGGCACAAGGTTGGTGATGCCGACTACTACTGATACAAGTCCTGAGTACTGCATTCCGCACAGCGACATGAACAGCGCATTCACTGTGCCTACGATAAGTCCGTCTATCAGATCGAATATTACGTATCTGTTCAGTATCATGTTGCAGTGGCTGAGGAATGACGAGACCGTCTTGTAGTGATTGTCGTTGAGTATGGCTTTTATCAGCCGCTTGCTGCCGCTCTTTATCTTGTTCTTCGATGCCAACAGGTATACTGACAGTATGAACGCTATGAACCAGTTGACTACGCCTTTTCCGGCTGTTGTGGAGATGTTGATTATCTTCGATGAGTTCTCTACGATGTAGTCAACGGCAGTGTTGATTATGTTGTCCGATGACAGCACTATGTTGTGGAAGCTGGGCGATTCGTGGTCGGACGGCTGTATGCTGTGTATGAATCCCTGCAGGGTCGCGGCGTAGGAATCTATATTATTTATGAATGTGAGGATACTTGTAAATAACTGGGGTATCAGTATGCTCATTATCAGAATAAGGAATAACAGTACTGTTACCACGGATAATACGATCGACAGCGTCCATTTCGGGGATTCGGCTCGGATTTTCTTGAATATACTGCGCTGGTACAGTTTTGCCAGCGGATTCATGAGGTATGCAAGCATACAACCCCAGATAACCGTTGAAAAGTAGCCTATAAACTGGGTTATCGCTGCCCATACATCGTTTATGTTCGATAGTATTATAAAAAATGTGACAGTGATACATCCGGCTACAGCATTTGAAAACCAGCGCTTCTGGATCAGGTCTTTGAAGAATTTCATTAATGCTGTATCCTTTCATAATGTTATGATATTTATATTCTATCATAATCTGCTGCGCAAATCAAGCAAAAAAATGCGGTAAAACAACTTCTGCACAAATTTTACAGTTCCTTTGCATAATTGTCTTTCTTTGCCGGTCCGCCGCGTTATTCTTCTGATAGTTGGGCGGGCGATAGGATACAGCAGCCTGCATCAGTGTGCAGGCTGTGAATGGTGTTTTTTGTCAGAGAAGCAACTCGGGATGTTCTTTCAGCATCTTTTTGGCGATCATATCTGCTTCGTGTGCCATCGGTTCGATCGCAAATACAAACAGCGGATCGCCGTTTGAAAGAATGTAGAACAGTCTTACGTCACGGAGTATGTATTCTCCTGTTGGTCCCTTGATGTGGAACGGCTTCTGGAAGGCTATCCTTCCGGTCGCTGCAATATGCTTGTCTATGTATTCCTTGCTGAATGAATCCTTGAAACGCTCTGATTCCAGTACTTCGTTTTCTGCAAATCTCTCTACCGCTTCGTTCAGCGGCATGGTCAGATAATCCTTGCAGAATGCCATCTTGGAATAGATGCGCGTAAGTATCTTGTTCTTCTCAAAGCTGATTATCGACAGGTGGTCGTAAAAGTCTATTATTATACGGCTGTATTTCTCAAATGCCTCAGAACGGTTTACTTCCTCTGTCGGCTCAAAGGTCTGCATACTTACCGCAAGCATCGCTTTGCTGCCGCGCCCTTTGGCTATGCATTTGGTGCAGTAGGTGTAGTAGATGTCGTTGGCAAAATAGTCCTTCTTTATCAGCTCTCCTGTCTTTATTGCCGCATCGACCTGTTCAATCATATTGCTGTAGTAGGCAGGCTGCATATTGTCGATGGACTGCTGAAAATGCTCCGTTGAGGTGTAACCCAGCTTCATCAGCTCATTGAGATATGCCTGATTGGAGTAGATCAGTTTCGCACTTTCAGGCGATATTTCCATCAATGCCAGCGGTGTGGCACTCTCACGGACTATGGTGGACTCGCTTACGTCGTTGTCATCGAATGACACGTCGCTAAGCGGATCGGGACTGAGGAAGTTGACTTGTCCTATGGTGTCCCAGTATTCGTTGTCCTGCGTGGGCTCGATGGTCATTGTGCCTTCTGACAGGTACTGTATGTAGTCTTCACTGCTCATGGGACGGGCATAATAGTAGCCCTGCAGCATCTCACAGCCTATTCCGCGCAGGAAGTTCAGCTGCTCCTGCGTCTCTACACCCTCCGCAAGAGTGTGTATGCCTATCGCTTTCGCCATGTTGACTACGGATATTAGTATCTTCTTCGACCGGCTTCCTATGTCACTGAGAAAACGCATATCTATTTTCAGTACATCGAATCTGTAGTCCTTCAGTACGTTCAGCGATGAATAGCCGCTTCCGAAATCGTCCATAAGTATCGCAAAGCCGGCATCGTGGAAGCTGTCAAAGATACGGCGGAAATATGCCGTGTTGTCAAGCATGACGCTCTCGGTTATCTCAATGTGTATCGCGTCTGCCGGTATGTTATACTTATTAATGATCTGCGAGATCTCATCAAGCATATTCACTTCGTTGAAATCAAGCCTTGACAGGTTGATCGAAAACGGATGGAGCGGAAGCCCTTTCGCCCGCATCTCATTGTAGGTTATGCAGATGTTCTCAAGGATCGACAGATCAAGCTTGTGTATCAGGCGGTTCTTTTCAAGTACACTTATAAATATGTACGGCGAAAGCAGACCGGTAGAGGGATCCTGCCAGCGCGCAAGTGCCTCAACACTGCATATCTTCTCTGTCAGTGTGCGGATAACCGGCTGATAATACGCCTTGATGTATCCGTTTTCCAGGGCTGTCTCAAAATTGTCCAGGATATATTGTTCGTCAATATGCTGCATAGACTCGTCTCCTTTACGGTAGGATTTACAGTGCTCCGGAACGAAATACATCGGCACTGTCCGGCGTTGAATACTGCTTTGATCACTATATCATAAGTGCAATGCGTTATGATAAATGCTCCTGCGTCTATTATATCATATATTACATAAAAAATCAATCCATGTTATCAACTTTTGTCTATAAACTTCTAAAAAGCCTCGTTCGTTGCAACTGTTTTGTTGCGCTTTGCTCTTATTATGCTCCACTTGCCTCTTTTTTACCGGAAATTAGTACAAACGGACTTTTACCGGATAGCATTTTTATCCAGAAATATACGGATAGTTAACTTGCTGTTGGTTTTGTGATAGAAACAGATAGCTTTGAATTAGTAAAAATAACGAAAATGTTCTGACATAAAGGGAAAATTTACGAAAGTTATTGACAAATCGCTTTCGACGGTGTATAATCAAATCATAACAAACGGTATAACGCAAATGGCAGCCGGTGCCTTATTTCCGGTAATCTATTATGAAAGGAAAATGATTATGAATAACAACACATCTAAGAAAAAAGGGAACTCAACAAAGAAGCTTATCCCGGCTGCTGGTATGCTCGCTGTTTCAGCTTCTATGCTCGCTACTTCTACTTACGCTTGGTTTACCATGAGCCGTGAGGTTGAGGTTAAGAACATTCAGATGACTGCAACCGTTCCAGAGGATATTCAGATTTCTCTTGGACACCTTGTTGACTTCACAACTGCTGGTGCAGGTGATGCACTTGTTGCAAATGCATCTACATTTACCGGACTTTCCGGAAATCAGGGTATTCTAAAAAAAGCCGGCGGCGATTCTGCTGATGATGGTAATGTATTGGCACCGTATAACAACAATGATGCTGTAAGTAATCTTGACTGGGCAAGCTCAGCTGACATCAGCGAATATTATCGTCTTGGTAAGATTATTCCTGCTTCTTCTATTGATGGACAGAACATTTACTTCACACCTGATGCTGCAGGCGTTGGTAAAACTCTGAAATCAGGAGCTCAATATTATCAGGCTGCAGATATTAGTGGTGCAAAAATGGAAAGCACTGTAGGAAGAACTGCTACATCAGAAAATCCTGATGGCTCACTTAAAACTACTCTTCATGCAATAAATAATGTTACAGAGGCAAGTGATAAGTGGAATGATGGTACTACAGATGCTGCTAATACATACAAAACAGGTACTGAATGGAACAATACCAAGGATGATGGTTACTTTGTAGATATTCCAATCTGGTTCAGATCTTCTGCTCAGAGTGAACTTACACTTGCTGTTGATGCTTATGTAACAACAAAGCAGGCTAAGGATGATGATGATCTTTATCTGGCTGCAAGAGCTGTTATTCTCTATAATGATACTCAGGACGGATCTGGTGGATATACATCTGCACCAGCTGCTGGAGATACATCAAATCTGCTTAGAGTCAGACAGGATAATCTTAGCGGAACTTCAATTGTAAACTATATGTACACCACAAATTCTACAGGTGATGCAGTTAATGGCACTGATGGAACATATGGCAATGCTGTAGAGTATACAGGTGCACCTTACCTGAAGGTTGCAGCTGGCGCTAATAATACATATGGTCCTATGACAAAGGCAATCGTTCGTGTATGGCTCGAAGGTGAAGACCCGAACTGCTGGAACTCCAATGCAGGTCAGGACTTCTCAATCAGCCTGAAGTTTACAAAGGATGATTTGTCTGCAGCTCCTGCTACATATCCAGCAACAGCTATAGTACATGATAGTGCTACAGCTAATGGCACATATGGTGCAAATGATACAGCTCAGTCACTCAAGGCTGGTGCAAGAGTATGGGTTAAGTCAACAACTAAACCTTCAGGTGCTACAGATGCTTTAACTGATGAAATGCAGTTTGAGTATAATGGTGAGAAGTGGTCACTTGTAACAGACGGTTCATTCCATAAGTATGAAGGATTTACTTATAAGCTTGGTGATACAACTATCAATACCTCTGATGATATCGCTACATATTTGAAGTCTACAGTTACAAGCCTGTCAGTTGTTGAGGGTCACGACACAGTTGGTGAGGCTTACGAAGTTACTGTTGCAGCTGTTAATCCATAACATAACTTAAACAGATAATATAAACTAACCTTAGAAAACACATCTCCAGATAAAATGTAAAAAAGTATATTCCCCCTCCCACAGCGGAGGGGGATAACTTTGTATATTTTACATAAACATAAATCAAATTCAACAATATCTATTATTTGTTTTTA
>CADBNS010000143.1 GCA_902796065.1 Ruminococcus flavefaciens | reverse complement strand
TTGATGAGGTCATCGTTGATCTCAGGGAGCTCCTCATAGCTGATAGCCTTGAGCTTAGTTTTGAATGTTGCATCCTTGCCTGCATAATCAGACATCTGGTAGTCATCAGGGAACTTAACATTTACATCGAACTCATCACCGATGCTGTGACCAGCGATCTGATCCTCGAAGCCGGGGATGAACTGACCGCTGCCGAGAACGAGAGGATGATCCTCGCCCTTGCCGCCTTCAAATGCCTCGTCACCGAAGAAGCCCTCGAAGTCGATAATAACCTCGTCGCCCATCTGTGCAGCTCTGTCGTCAACAGATACTATACGTGCATTCTTCTTTCTGATGATGTCGACCTGCTTGTCAACGTCCTCATCAGTGATCTCCTTTACAGCCTTTACAGCCTTGATTCCCTTATAGTCAGAGATCTCTATCTCAGGCTTTGTAACACATACAGCCTTGATCTCAACGCCAGTTGCCTTATCTAAAGCAGTTACCTCAACGTTAGGCTGGTCAACGAGCTGGAGACCTGTCTCTCTTACAGCTGCATCGAGCTCAGGTCCGAGAAGCTGATTGATAGCGCCCTCATAGAATGCGCCCTCACCGAACTCTCTCTCTGCGAGCTTACGTGAAACCTTACCCTTTCTGAAACCTCTGATCTGGATATTCTTCTTCTGGCGCTGATATTCCCTTTCTACAGCACCTTCAAAAGTCTCAGGGTCGATAGTGATAACTAATTCAGTTGTGTTGACATCTGTCTTTGTTGATGATTTTAAACTCATGATAATCCTCCATTAATATATACTAAGCTCCGCCGCAATATTCCTTGCGGTGCTCTGCTTTTCATCACTGTACAGCATAAGCTGTGAACGTATCCGCTTGTCCGCGGACAACAGTAACATACTTGGTACATTATACCACATTTCAAATAATTTTTCCACAAAAATCAGCCACTTCTACATATTGCACATATTCAAAGTACCAATTCGGGGACGAATTGTAAATAATCACCTGCGATAAGATGAAAATTTACACCATCGTAGGTATTTGTAACACATAATTCATGTGCTGATCTGCCGTGGATGTGTCCGTAGTAGCAGTCCTTGATCTCATACCTGTAGAGTATTTCCAGAATATCGTAATTGAAATTCGTGGCAAATATCGGCGGATAATGCATGAACACTATCGGTTCGAGACCTTCCTTCACTGCGGACTGTATCGACATTTCAAGGCGCTGTACCTCTCTTTTCAGGACCTTTTCGTCCTGTACCTCGCCGGGCATATTGACCCATCCGCGTGTGCCGCATATGCCGTAGCGTTCGTACTTATAGTGGTTGTTATGCAGTATCTTTATGGTATTGCACGACTCAGCCTTGAAGAAGTCCTCCATTTTCTTCATAGTGGTCCACCAGTAATCATGATTCCCTTTCAGGATGATCTTCTCACCGGGAAGCTCATCTATGAATCTGAAATCCGGAAGTGCCTGCTGAAGGGACATACCCCACGATATGTCTCCCGCAAGTACTACCGTATCCTCAGGTTTGATCTTTTCAAGCCAATGCTTTCTGATCCGCTCCTGATAGTCCTCCCAGCCGGAGAAAATACTCATGGTCTTGGCAGGGTCACTGAAGCTAAGATGCAGATCGCCTATGACATATAAACTCATACACCAAGCTTATTCAGAACATACTGCTTCTGCTCTGCCTTGTCTATGGTATCATTGAAGCGCTCAGGCTTGTTTTTCAGATCGGCAAGGGCAGCAGGTACAGGTATGTCTGAAAGCTCAGCGATACGGTCTACCTTGTCATACTCATCGATGTCTGATGCCTTTCCTTCAAGAGCCTCAAGTACAGCTGCACTGAACTTGTACGGGCTTGCTGTAGATGCGATAACTGTCTTTGTAGTATCGCCGGTCGCAGCTATATAGTCATTGTATACCTTTACTGCAACTGCTGTATGTGTATCGCAGGTATATGAATACTTGCCGTAAATGTCGTGGATAGTTGCCTTTGTCTGTTCATCATCGCAGAATCCTGCCCAGAACTCTTCCCTGAGCTGCTTCTTTACATCTTCGCTTACTTCGTACTTGCCATCTGCTGCCAGCTTTCCGAACCACTCACGGATAACTGCATCATCTCTGCCTGTCATGAGGTACAGCAGACGCTCAAGGTTGCTGGAGATGAGAATATCCATTGACGGTGAAACTGTAGCGTAGAAGTGACGGTTTCTGTCGTAAACGCCTGTGTTGATGAAATCAGTAAGCACATTGTTGATATTTGATGCGCAGATGAGCTTGTTTACTGGCACTCCCATGTGCTTAGCATAGTAAGCTGCAAGGATATTACCGAAGTTTCCGGTAGGAACAACTATGTTTATCTTGTCGCCAAGTGCGATCTCTCCGTCCTTGACAAGCTCTGCGTATGAAGATACGTAGTAAACTACCTGCGGAACAAGGCGTCCCCAGTTGATGGAGTTTGCAGATGAGAACATCATGCCGTTTGAAGCAAGCTTTGACTTTACCTCATCATCTGTGAAGATAGCCTTGACTCCGTTCTGACAGTCATCGAAGTTGCCCTTGATAGCGCAAACACCGACATTCGCTCCCTCCTGAGTCTTCATCTGACGCTTCTGCATCGGGCTTACACCGTCCTCAGGGTAGAATACCATGATAGATGTACCCTCAACGTCCTTGAAGCCTTCAAGAGCTGCCTTGCCTGTATCGCCTGATGTTGCAACAAGTATAACTATTTTCTTGTCAAGATTGATCTTCTTTGCAGAAGTTGTCAGAAAATATGGAAGTATCTGAAGTGCCATATCCTTGAATGCACAGGTCGGACCATGCCAGAGCTCAAGCATATATGTACCGTCAAAAAGATGTGCGATCTCAGCAATGCTTTCTGTCTCAAAATTCTTTGTTGAATATGCATTGTCAGTACAATAATGTATCTCCGCATCTGTAAAATCAGTGAGATACTTGGAGAATACATATGCAGCTCTGTCAGCATACTTCATCTCACCTACAGCTTTTATCTCGTCAAGAGTAAGAGACGGTATCTCCTCAGGGACGAAAAGTCCGCCCTCTTCGGATATGCCCTGAGTTATTGCCTCAGCGCTGCTAACCTTGACTTCGCTGTTTCTTGTGCTGTTGTAAAACATAGAATCACCCTTCAGAATATAAAATTATAGCCTGTTGTATCGTAGGCATTTGAAATATAATCAATGCTGAGCACCCTGCCTCCGTCGATAACGACCTGTGCAACATCGAAACGAGGCTGCAGGAGATTGGGATGCTTACAGCAGTAATCGCTTGCGGTCTTTATTATAAGACCCCTTTTTCGCTTGTTTACGGCTTCAAATCCGCTGACAAGACTGTCCGGTTTCCTGGATTTGACCTCCACAAACGCGATATAGTCGCCGTTCTCAGCGATAATATCGATCTCTCCGCCTTTTATGCGGTAGTTGCGGACTAATATACTGTATCCGCGGTCAGTCAGGTAATGGCACACGGCTTCCTCGCCGATCCTGCCGATCTCCGTCTTATTCATTTTCATCACCAAGGATCTTTTTCAGGAAGGTCCTGCGGTGTATATCTGACGCTCCGTATTTCCGGAGCATCTCACAGTGAAGCTTTGTGCCGTAGCCCTTATGCTGGTCAAAGCAATACTGCGGATACTTTACTGCAAGCTCCTTCATGTATCTGTCCCTTGACACCTTTGCAAGCACCGATGCAGCAGCGATAGATGCTGAATTGGCATCTCCCTTGATGACGCACTGTACCGGACACGAAAGCACAGGCTGTCTGTTGCCGTCAACGAGGGCAAGGTCAGGTGTTATGCTTAATCCCTCAACTGCCCGTTTCATTGCAAGCATAGTGGCGTTGAGTATGTTCATACTGTCGATCTCCTCAACTGACGCAGTCGCAACACAGTATGCCTTCGCTTTTTCAATTATTACATCATACAGCTTCTCGCGGCGTGACTCTGAAATCTTCTTGCTATCATTGAGATAATCAATAAGTGTATCATCGTCAAGCACTACAGCAGCTGCATAAACATCACCTGCCAACGGTCCCCTGCCAGCTTCATCGACTCCGCACAATACAGGAGCATCACTTCTGTATGCAGAGTCAAAGTCAAAGAGTTCCTTATGTAAAACTATCCTTGCCATACTCACTCCCTGACAGGCGGTACTTCCAGCGATATTCTGCCCAGCTTGCCGCTGCGGAACTCGTCCAGCACCGTTATGGCAGCACGTTCGGTATTGATCTCTCCGCCGGATATGACCATTCCGCGCTTTCTGCCTACCTTTTCCAGCAGAGCAAGTCCGTCATCGCCTTCTTCGGCTGTGACCTTGTAGCGGTCAGCCAATGACTGCGGATAGTTCTCTGCAAGAAAGCTCAGCAGCTTCATAGCCAGTGTCTCAATGTCCAGAATATCATCGCTTATGGCACCTGTGAATGCAAGGCGTATAGCTGCCGACTGGTCCTCAAACTTAGGCCACAGAACACCGGGCATATCAAGCAGCTCGTTATTATCCTGGAGCTTGACCCACTGTTTTGTACGTGTGACGCCGGGTCTGTCCTCGACCTTCGTGCGCTTGGAGCCTGCAAGTCTGTTGATAAGTGATGATTTTCCAACATTTGGTATACCAAGTATCATAAGTCTTATGGGCGCACCGGTCATTCCGCTGCGCTGACGTTTATCCATAAGCTCTTTCAGTACTGTTGACCTGAGAGTCGGCATCAGCTTGTTCAGTCCCTTGCCCGACTTACAGTCAACTGCAAGTGCAGTGACATTTTCACTATTAAAGTAATTTATCCATCTGGAAGTAGTATTCGCATCAGCCAGATCGCATTTATTAAGAAGCACGATACGCGGCTTCTTTGATGTAAGCTGGTCGATCTCAGGGTTTCTGCTGCTCATAGGCGTACGCGCATCGATTATCTCTACCACCGCATCTACAAGTGAGAGATTCGATGATATAGCACGGCGCGTCTTTGCCATGTGGCCAGGAAACCACTGTATTACTTTCATATCAGTATTTTCCACAATGACCTCCTGTCAGTTCACAGTTCCGAATTTATCCAGAGGTGCAACACGTATTATCGCCTTGCCCTCAATATTCTTTTCAGATACAAAGCCTATATCAGCTGATCTGCTGTCCTTGGATACGGGACGGTTATCGCCCATCACAAAGAAATATCCATCGGGAACAGTTATGGGGTATCTGCCGGTGAAGGCTCCTTCATCAGAATGAGTAAGTCCAAGGGTAACGTAATCCTCGTCCAGCATGACGTTATCGACGTATACAGCTCCGCGTCCGAAATCAATATCCACCGACTGTCCGCCGGCAGCTATGACGCGCTTGACTATATTCTTTCCGAGACCGCCGGATACTGAAAGCTCTCCGTTTTCGTCAAAGACTACTGATTCTGCAGCGTTTACCACTACGATGTCTCCTGCCTCGGGAGCTGTGAAAACCTGCGTTACAAGCAGTTTATCCTCTGGCATGAGCGTTTCCTTCATGGAGTCGCCTTTTACAGTCACGATACTTACGATGTACGTAAATATAAGCATGACTATAAAGAAGGTTATGAAAAGCGTCTCGATAAAACCTGATACCTCACTGATAATACGGCTTATTCCGGCTTTTTTATCAGTCATTTGCAGACTCTTTCCATGAGTTGATCAGTATATGGAAATTCTTTATCGGTGAGAATCTTACTATTGCCTTGCCGTAGATCTGATCCTTCTTTATAAGGCCAATATCAGCATGGCGGCTGTCGGAAGAGTTCTGGCGGTTATCGCCCATTACGAAGTAGTAACCCTCAGGGATAGTGATCGGATACTGATCGCCGAAAGCACCCTCGTCATAGGTCATTGCACCCTTCATGACATAAGGTTCGTCAAGCTTTTCTCCATCAACATAAACACTGCCGTCACGGAGCTCAAGTGTCTGACCACCGACTGCAATGACTCTCTTTATAAGGCACTCATCAGTGAACAGTACTGCCTGATCGTTGGGACGTACGTTATTGCTTTCATCAAGCAGATAGCTTCTGTTGTTGTCAATAATAAGAATATCGCCGTATTTTACGTCTGTGAAAACTGTATTCATCAGTATCTTATCGTTCTGGGAATTCTCGTTCCACTCCTCAGAATTCTTGTTGAGGGTAGGTTTCATAGAACCGCCGACGATGTTTACAGGATGAAGGAGATATGTAAATATCATAACTATAACAAATATGGTAATAAGTGTTGATTCTACAATCTCTACAAAATCACTGATTATATTAACTTTTTTAGCCGGTTCAGGTGCAGCAGCTTCATTTGTTTTTGTGATCTCTGTGTTATTATTATCCATTTACGACACCTCATTTATAGTTTATATCTTAACTTTGTGACACTTTTCACAAATTTCCATGTAGCAAAAAAGGGACTACAAGTCCCTAATTTCCAAGGAAATGACGAGTCAGGCAGAATGGATCTGCCTAACTCCGTCTGCAGTTTTTTAGCGGATCTGCTCCTTGACCTTAGCTGCCTTACCAACTCTGTCGCGCAGATAGTAAAGCTTAGCTCTGCGAACCTTACCGTATCTTACAACCTCTACCTTGTCAACAACAGGTGAGTGAAGCGGGAAGACTCTCTCAATACCGCAGCCGTGAGCTACACGTCTAACAGTGAAGGTCTCGCTGATTCCGCCGTGCTTCTTAGCGATAACAGTACCCTCGAATACCTGGATACGGCTCTTATCGCCTTCCTGGATCCTTACGTGTACCTTTACAGTATCACCTACGCTGAACTG
>CADBNS010000142.1 GCA_902796065.1 Ruminococcus flavefaciens | reverse complement strand
CATTTCTGCCGCTGTCAGCCTCCTCATTGCTGTGGCTGCGTCCCTTCCGGGCGTCAAAACTGTGGGCAATTCTATCAAGCAGGAACTTATGTAAACTGCTGTCTGTGCCGCCTGATGTTAAGGGTACCCCCCCTTAACATCAGGCGGTGCTTTTTTGGAGCATTTTCACTCCTTCTTGCTCCGTTCATGCTGCAAGGTGTGCTTAAATGTTCTGTTTTTATTTTACCGCGTTTTTGCTCCCCGTTACTGTCTGCGCACCTGTGAACAATATTTTTTGCTGACTGAGATGCAGCATTTTATCAAAATTTAATAAATATACACTTTGGTGTTAATTATAAAACGTTAATTTGATGATTGACAAATACCTGAAAAGATGTTAAAATTGTAAACGGTAATTTGAAGGATTGCGGAATGCCGCAATATTTTTTTGTATAACTGTTAGTTTAAACTAACATAAAATATCAAAATGCTTCAAATTTCCATGTACATAAGTTTTAGAACATTCTAACTATTTTCCATGAGGTGCCTTATCATGAATGAAAAATGGACTATAGATCTCCAAAGACCTGCTGATGCTAAGCTCTCTTTGCTTTGTATTCCCTATGCAGGCGCAAGTGCAGGTATGTTCTCTTCCTGGCAGAAGGCTATGGACGATGTGGCGGTTTATCCTATGCTCCTGCCCTTCAGAGACGCAAGAAGAAATGAACCTATGCCCGATTCCGTTGACGCTCTCGCTGATGCCTTCGTTCGCGATAACGAGGACTTCCTTTCCGGTGATTATGCAGTGTTCGGTCATTGCACCGGTGCTGTGCTCGGCTACGCTATCGCTGCGGCTGCTCAGAAACGCTATGGAAAAGCTCCGCGTATACTCATCGTTTCAAGCTCCGCTGAGCCAGGCGTGATCCCCGCTGATGCCAGGGAACTTTCCGGCGCTGCCGATGAAAAAATAACCGAATACCTCCGCAGGGATTCCCTCGTCGATGAGGCTATCCTCGAGATGCCGGAGTTCGTTGAGTACTACTACCCAATTCTCAGAGCCGATTTCGCTCTCTATGCAGGCAGCTCTCCTGCCTGCGAAAAGCTTATGTGTCCCGTGACCGCTCTCTTCGATGTCAACGATAAGAAGATCAGCTCCGATGATGTGCTGCGCTGGGGAAGTCTCACTGACTCATTCAGCACCATTCAGGTGGACGGCGGCCACTTCTCCATTATCCGCAATGAAGACAATGTGATCAGTATCGTGAAGAATATTCTTCGCAATTCGTGAAAGGAGTGTCTAAATGACTGAGAATATCAAGAATAACCGGTCGGATCAGACCTTCCCCATTCAGGTCGGTTACTGGATCGCTCAGTTCAACTGCCGCACCGCTCTTGTAGACGGTGATAATAGGTTTACCTACGGTCAGCTGGGCGGCGCTATCAATAAATGCTGTGAGCTCTTTATCAGCTCAGGCCTCAGAAAAGGCGACCGCGCTGCTGTTCAGATGAGCAACCACGCGGAATTCGTTACTGCTGTGCTCTCCCTACTTGTTATGGGCGTTATGCCTGTGCTTATTCTCCCGTCACAGAATTCCGTGGAGGTGGAGGGTATCGTTAAGGCTGCTGAGCCAGCTATCTACATCTGCGATTCTGCTGGCGAGCTGAGTGCAAAAATTGCCGCGGATAATGATCTGTCCTGCGGTGTGCGCGATAAAGCTTTCTTTTCTGAGATACTATCCTCCGCTGCACCTGCTGCATCTCTTTCCTGTGCTGACCTCTCCGTGAAACATGACGATGTCGCACTGTTCTTACTCTCCGGCGGCACTACCGGTATCCCTAAGCTCATTCCCCGTACTCACGGCGATTATCTCTATAATGCACGCATCATCTCGGAACGTATGAAGCTCGGCTCCGACAGTACCTTCCTCGCAGTCATTCCTATGGCTCATAACTTCGCTCTTGCTAACCCCGGTCTGCTGGGTACTCTCTTATCCGGCGGAAAGACTGTTATGTGTCCCGATGCTGCTCCTATCGAGATGTTCTCTCTTATCGAGGAGGAAAAGATAACTTATACCTGCATTGTCCCGGCCATCCTCAAAATGTGCCTCGAATACCGCATGATCGACGATTCCGATGACCTCTCTTCCCTTGAACTCGTACTCGTCGGCGGCGCTATGCTGCCGGAGGAGACTGCAAGAAAAACTGACTCTATTCTCGGTTCAAAGCTCATTCAGGTCTTCGGTACCGCAGAGGGCCTTATCTGTACCAACTCTCCGGACGATGACTTCGAGGTGCGCGTTACAAGTCAGGGCAGTCCTATCAGCGAATACGATATTATCCGCATCGTCGATGAGAATGGTCAGGACGTTCCGGAGGGACATACCGGTGAACTCATAACTAAGGGGCCGTATACCATCCACGGTTACTTTAAGCTGAAAAATAACTGCGACTATTTCAATAATGACGGCTTCTACCTCACCGGCGATAAGGCATACATAACCAACGGCAATATCCACATCGTCGGCCGCGCCCGTGAACAGATCAACCGCGCCGGCGAAAAGATCATGCCAAGTGAGCTGGAGGAAATGATACAGCGCCATGAGTCTGTTATCGACTGCGCTGTCGTTGGTGCTCCCGATGAGATCCTCGGTCAGCGTATCAGCGCTTTCGTTACCTGCCGCGGTCCTGTGGATAAGGACAGACTCAGACAGTTCCTCACTGATGCCGGTCTCGCTTCTTTCAAGCTCCCCGACGATGTTACTGTGCTGAAAAGCTTCCCCTATACCGCTGCCGGTAAGATCGATAAGAAAAAACTCGTGAACGGACTGTGAGGCGCCTATGGATGAACAAATGCTTTTTATGACACCTTTGCAGTGCGCGTATATGCTGGAACGCAGCCGCGATAACGGCGTTCCGTGCAGAGTGTATATGGAGTATAAATCCGATAACACTGAACTGGGCTGCCTCCGCAAAGCCTGGATCGAACTGTTCCGCATTCACCCCGTTATGAGAGCTGTGTGCGATCAGTGCGGCTATATGGAGATACCTCCCTTCGACCCCGACTGCTGCGGCAAGTCCTTTACTGTATGGAGCTCCGGCAGCGACCTCAGAAGCCTTATCTCCTACCGCAAGCTCGATGTGGAAAATGACTACGCCTGCCGCCTTCATGCAGTGTGCAGCGGTAATTCCGTGGTGCGCATCATTTTTGAACTGGAACTGGTGATCTGCGATGTTCACAGCTTCCTGCTTATCATGCGAGATCTTGCTGATGTGTATTCCGCTTTCCATAAGGGGATAGTGTGCGACATTTCTCCCGATGACTTCTCTGTGCTGCATACTGTTCAGGATAAGGAACGGCTCGCTGCAGCAAGAGACTACTGGTCGGACAGGCTCAGCGGCACAAGTACCGTTTTTCCTTTCACTGTACGCTCAGGCTGCGATAAGGTGGGACTAAGCGGCTATGAGGACCTTAACGCTGAGCTCGACAGCGCTTCCGCTTACGCTCTCTTGCGTACTGCGGAGAAGTTCGGCGCCGATATGGAGGAACTCCTCCTCCTTGCTTTCTGCTACGCTGTTATGAAAAGCTCCGGTATCTGTGAGCTTATCGTAAACTACCCATTCATCGTCCGCAATGAGGATAATTTCAATATCGCTGCCGACCTTACTCACTGTATGCTGTTCAGGTGCTCCTGCGGCAATGATTCTGACCTCGCCGACTTCATACGCTCTGCACATGATGACTACCGCTGCGATATGCTCAACTCCTGCTTCGACGGACTTGAGGCTCAGAAGCTGCTGAAGGCCGGTAATAACAGTAAGTATCCCGTTCCGCTGGTGTTCTCGCCAAGTCTGACTATCCCCGTGGAAACCGAAATCTCCCGTGAGTCCGTCGGCTCTCTTGAACATATAATCTCAAGTACCCCCGGCGTCCTCCTCGATGCTCAGACCTACAGGAAAAACGGCGGTCTCTTCTTTACGTGGGTCATTCCCACTGATGTACTCGATAATACTCAGGTCCAGAATGCTTTTCATCTGTTCCTGTCATGCCTTGATAAACTGATTGAAATGGAGTGAGATAATGAATAATAAAGCTGAACTCAAAGCTATCATACTCAGACTGCTCGACCGCGATGATATTGACGATGATGCAGAGTTTATCCGCTGCGGCGGTGACTCTATGTTCTTCGGCCGTCTTCAGATCGAGATCAAAAGATCCTTCGGAAAACGTATCCCGATCGCAAAGATCTTCGCTAACGGTACGCTGAACGGCGTTTACGGTCTGCTGGACGATGAGGCTCAAAAAAAAACTGAATTTTCAATGACGGAGCTGCAAAAAGCCTACTCTATCGGCAGCAAAGAGGAAATGCCTCTGGGCGGTATCGGCTCCCATGCACTGTTTTCCTTCGAGGGACGAAATGTGGATCATGACAGGCTCAGATCAGCTATCAGAAAACTGACAGATTCGCAGGAAATGCTAAGAGCCTTTATCTCCGGCGATGATACTATGTGCGTTGTGGATAAGTGCTCCGCTTCTGTCGATGAGATCGATATTTCCGATCTCCCCGATGCGGATAAACAGGTGCGTCTGACTGTTCTGGAAAATGACCTGTTCGAGCGTCCCTTCAATCCGGCTCAGGCTCCTCTCATACGCTTCCTTATCATCAGAAAATCTGCTTCCGATACCGTCGTTTTTGTCTCTCACTACGGCATTATCGCTGACGGTGAGAGCCACAAGATCATGCTCAGACAGCTCAATGACCTGTACTCCGGAAAAAGTGCTCCCGAGCACTGCTCTTTTATGGACTACGCTGCGTATCTCACCTCACTACGTGATTCGGAGGAGTACGCTGAGGCGCGTCAGGAGCTGGAGGGTCACTTCGACGGTTATGATATGAATCCGGAACTGACGCTTATCAAGGCTCCGGAGGAAGTGCACTTCCCTAAGATAAATGTCGCTTCCCGTGCTATCAGCGGCGACGATTACCGCGCTCTTTGCTGCTGCGCTATGGAAAACGGCCTCACTCCATTCGCTCTCCTCCTTACCCTCTTCGGTAAGGCTGTTGGCAGATACGCCGGCAATGACAGGTTTATGATAAATCTCCCTGTGGCTCAGCGTCCGGCTGAGCTGGATGGCGTTGGCGAACTGGTAGGTCTGTGCTCCGATTTCATGCTCTTCGATTTCGATAATCATTCCTCCGCTCCGCTCTCTGAACAGGCTGCGCTCAATCAGGAAAAACTGTTCAGTATCCGCGAGTACTCTATGTACTACAGCGGTACCGAACTGCTGAAGGATCTCCGCCGTGTACGACACACCGATCAGAGCCCGTCTGTGGTTTTCACCAGTACTATCGGTGCGGATAACTGCGATGATGCTGTGTTCAGAAAGTCCGCTACCCGTACATTTACCAGTCAGGTGTGGCTGGAGGGACTCCTTACCGATACCGCTGACGGTGTGCTCTTTACTCTCAGCAGCGTTGCGGATATGTTCGAGCCCGCTGTTGCAGAGGGTATCGCTGATGTCTTTGCCGAGGCTGTGGCTGCTGTCAGCCATGATCCCGCTTTTCTGTCAGCTGATTCTACGCTTCCGCTTTCAGCTCATGATACCGCTCTTATCAATGAATTCAATTCTAAGGAACCACTTCCGGCTGCACTTTCATTCAGGGAGCAGATAGACGAAAATGCCGAAAAATACGGCGATAAGCCCGCTGTCATCACTGAGGATTCTACGGTCAGCTACGCAATGCTGAGAAAGTACTGCCGGGCTCTTGCTCATCTGTTTACCGCTGATTACGGTATCTCTGAGGTCGATGCCGTGGGTCTCCTCATGCAGAAGGGTATGGCTCAGGTAGTCGCTGAGAATGCCCTCGCTTATATGAATATCACTTTCCTGCCTGTGGACCTGGAACTCCCCGCTGATGCTGTGAGCTACTGCGGTAAAAAGGCTGGTCTGAAACTCATTATCACTGATGCCGAAAATGAGGCTGCTGCCGCTGCTTCCGGTCTGCCTTACAAGGTGCTGCCAAGTCCGGACAGCCTTCCTGACTGTGACCCTCCGGAGTCCTTCGGCAATGAGATCATGATGATGATAAATACCTCCGGTACTACCGGTTTCCCTAAGACCGTTATGCTCAGAGGCAGGGCTGTTACAAGCTGTTTCCTTATGTCTCAGCTCATCTACGGCGTTTCTGACTGCGATACCGCCTTCGGTATCACTAACTACAGCCACGATATGTCTGTGTTCGATATTCTCGGTATGACCTTTATCGGTGGTACTGTTGTTGTCCCCGATCAGAAGATGTTCAAGGATCCGGCTGCGTGGATAAGCCTCATGAAAAAGCATTGCGTTACTTTCTGGAACTCCGTTCCCGCTTTCATGGAAATGCTCCTGCTGGCTGATGATGCCGATTCCGTCGTCAGTGGTTTTAAAACCATTGTGCAGGGCGGTGACTATACTAAGGTCTCTACCTGCGAGAAAATACGTATGATCTCTCCCGATTGCCGCATTTTCAACGTCGGCGGTCCTACGGAGACCACTATCTGGAATATTTACCACGAGGTCACCGATGAGGATATTTCCTCCGGCGTTATTCCCTACGGTAAGCCGTTCCCGAATGCGGAATACTTCATTCTCGATAAGAATATGCTGCTCTGCCCTGTGTGTAGAGAGGGCACTATGTTCATCGCAGGTCCCGGTGTGGCTGCCGGTTATGCCGGCGATCCGGATTCCGATAAGTTCACGGAGTACTGCGGCCGCAGAGTTTACAATACCGGCGATAACGGCGTTTACCTCCCGTGCGGTGAGATCCTCTTCATGGGCAGACACGACAGACAGGTAAAGATCAACGGCAAACGCATCGAGCTGGACGGTATCGAAAATGCCCTCTGCGCTGTGGACGGCGTGGACACCGGTGCCGTCGTCGTCAGAAAGGACAGTAAGCAGATCGCTGCTTTCTATGTCTCCGCTTCCGGTATCAGTGAGGACGTTGTGATAAATGCCATGAGATCCTCCCTGCCGGCTCATATGCTCCCTTCTGCGGTGGTCAGACTTGATTCTCTTCCAGTTACCTCTAATGGTAAGACGGACAGAAAAAAACTCGCTGCTTCCGAACTGCCGGCTTCTTCCGGTAATGACTCCGCTTCCTCTGAGCTGGAAAGCTCTATCGCGGCTATCTGCGGCGAGGTTTTCCTCGCAGACTCTATTGCTCCCGATGACGATTTCTACTCCCTCGGCGGTGATTCCGTGTCTGCTATGCGCATTGCCGCTATGCTTAAAAAGAGCTTCGGCGTGAAGCTCTCACCATACGATATTTTCAATAATAATACTGTCAGAAAACTGGCGGTATTCATTAACTCTATTGCAGGAGGTCTGACAGCTGATGGAAAAACGTGCTGATATTCATATCATTCAGGCGGTCAAAAATGTGTTCGAGGAGGAAATAGGCTGCTCTATTGCCGATACCTCCGCCGATTTCCTCTCCCTCGGCGGTAATTCGCTTCATGCCGCTAAGATTATTCAGAAGCTAAAAAAAGCCTACGGTGTTCCCGTGAGCTTTAAGGGTATTTTTGATGCTCCTACTGTGGAGCTGCTCTCTCTCAGAATCCAAAAACTCATTTCCGACGGCAGCTCAGCTCAGCAGAAACCGGCTGTTCCTGCTGCGGTGAATAATGACGCTCCTTTTGCTCTTACTCCCATTCAGAAAGCTTATCTCCTCGGCAGAGATGCCGGCGATCATACCGTCTCTTCTCATTACTACATCGAAATGGAGTGCGGTGATACAAGTATCTCTACTCTCAGCGATATGTGGAATGAGCTCATCAAACGCTATGATTCACTCAGAACTGTTATCGATAAGAATGCCCTTACTCAGCAGATCCTCTCTTCCGTTCCGGACTATGTGATACGCTCCTATGACTTCGGCTGCGATAATGACAGTTTCCTCTCGCTCCGGAGTGAAATGGAAAAGCAGGTGTTCGATGTGGCTGTATGGCCGGTTTTCGACATCAGAGTGTCCTCCTCAAATGAGTTCGGCAGACGTATCCATGTCAGCTTCGATAATATGATCCTCGACGGCAGCAGTATCTGCCTCCTGCTGGATCAGTGGACTAAGCTGTGCAGGGGAGTAACTCTGAATGTATCCCGCAGCTGCAACGGCTTCCGCTCATATGCTTCCGGTCTCGATGCCGTGAAGAACTCCGACAGCTACAAGGCTTCCGAGAAGTTCTGGCAGGATAATCTGAAAAATATCCCTCCACGTCCGCAGCTCCCTATGGATAACGGCTCAGTTACCGGCGAGTTCCAGCGCTTCTCCGGTACGATCAATGCCGGCAGATGGAGCGCTGTTAAGGGTGAGGCTAAAAAATACGGCGTTACTCCAAGTAACCTCCTCTTTACCGCCTATGCTGAGATCCTCGGCAGGTGGAGCAGCGATGACCGCTTCTCCGTCAATGTTACCGTCAATACCCGCAGCCTCTATGATAATATCTACGACGATTCAATCGGCGAATTCACCGATATTGTCCTGGTCGGCTATGACTGCGGCGTGTCACGCTCTTTCGCTGATAAGTGCCGCAGCGTCCGCGATGAGCTGGTAAAATGCATGAACTACGCTTACGTGGACGGCGTTGAGATACAGCGCAGGTGGACTAAGGAGAATGATGCAGAGATCGGCTCCGCTTTCCCTGTAGTGTTCACAAGTATGCTCGGAAGCGCTGATGACCTCGAACTGCCGGGTAATATCGTTTACGGCCTTACTCAGACCCCTCAGGTGTGGATCGACTTGCAGGCAAGAGAGTATAACGGCGAATTACAGTTCAACTGGGACGTTCTCAAAGGCGTTTTCAGCGATAAAATGATCGCTGATATGTTCGGCTGCTTCAGTGACCTCCTCTGCTCCCTCGATGACAGCAGAGTATGGGAGAAAAATGCTGTCAGCCATGCCAATGTCGCTCAGATACACGTTCCGCAGGAAAAGACCGACTGCTCCCTTATCCACGATAAGAGACTCTTTGAGTATTTCCTCGACTCTTGCTGCAATGATCCCGATGCTGCTGCGGTCGTGTCCGGCGGTGAGGTGTATTCCTACCGCAGTCTTTGCACTATGGCTCAGTCTCTTGCCGCTTCACTGGATAATTGCAGCCGCGTGGGTATCCTCCTCGAAAAAGGTGCAGGTCAGCTGACTGCTGTTCTCGCTGCAGGTATGGCCGGTGCTGCTTATATCCCCATCGATACCCATAATCCGATCCAGAGGATTCAGACTATTATGAGCTCTTCCGGCGCGGAGGTGCTCGTTACTGCCCGCTCCCTCTCTGAGGCTGCCGGCGCGCTGTCCGGAGTCAGGATCGTCTTCATCGATGACGAAAGACCGGTCAGCACAAATTTAAACTATTCAGATAAAAGCTGCGATGAGGCTGCGTATATCATCTTTACCTCAGGCAGTACCGGCGTTCCTAAGGGCGTTGTCGTCTCTGATAAGGCCGCTGCAAATACCATTCTGGATATTAATAAACGCTATGGTGTGGGTCCGGATGACAGGACTATCGCTCTTTCCAATCTCGCCTTCGATCTGTCTGTGTACGATATGTTCGGTATGTTCTCCGCCGGCGGTGCGGTCGTTATCCCAAGCGATGACGATGTTAAAGACCCCGCACGCTGGATCCAGCTTGTGTCTGAAAACAAGATCACTGTTTGGAACTCTGTTCCTGCTTTTATGGAAATGCTCTGCACTCACACTGAACTCAATGATGTAGATACCTCAGCTCTGGCGTCCCTGCGCCTTGTTATGCTCAGCGGCGACAGAATAAAGAATGACCTCCCAGACAGGATAAGAGCTCTCATTCCCGGTGTGAAGGTGGTTTGCCTCGGCGGTGCTACTGAGGCGGCTATCTGGTCCAATTATTTCGAGCCCGCTGTTATCGACCCTCAGTGGCAGAGTATCCCTTACGGCTATCCGCTTACCAATCAGCGGTACTATATCATCGACCGGCATTCACTGATTTGTCCGGAATTCGTCGAGGGCGAACTCTGTATCGCTGGCAGCGGTCTCGCTCTGGGCTACCTCAATGACAGCACTCTTACCGGCGAAAAGTTCGCGTTCAATGATTCTGTCGGTGAGAAGGTCTACCACACCGGCGACAGAGGCAAGCTCGTCAACGGATGCATCTGGTTCCTCGGCAGAAAGGATACTCAGGTCAAGAAAAGAGGTTACCGCATCGAGCTGGGCGAGATCGAAAATGCTCTCATGAATGTGGAGTACGTTTCTCAGGCTAAGGTGGGCTTCATGGATAACAAGATCTACGGATTCATCAGCTCCGATACCTATACTGACCTCGATACCGATATGATAATGGAAAAGCTCAGCGATAAGGTGCCGGATTACTACCTCCCGGATATGATTTGTCAGGTCAGTGAGATGCCGCTTAATAAAAATGGTAAGATCGATCTGAAACAGCTATGGAAGGAAATTAAGGTCAAGGCTGAGAAGCTGGCTAAAACTGAGATCCTCGCTTCCGACTGCGAAAAAACTATCGGTATGATCTGGAGCAAGGTCCTCCACCATAAGGGCGAATTCCTCAGGTCCGATGACTTCTTCCAGTGCGGCGGCGACAGCCTGTGCGCTGTAGAAGTGGTGGGTCAGCTCAATAATACCTACCACGACCTGGGCCTCGAGATTAAGGACCTCTTCCATAACTCCACTATCAAAAAACTCAGCCGCGAGATCGAGAAACGCCTCGAAGCACGTACTATGCTCGATGAGGGCGTCATTTAAGGAGGTCTTATCTTTGAACAGACTTATTGAAAAATTTTCAGAAAACGAAAGCGCTGAGGAAATGAATCTGCTCTGCATTCCCTATGCCGGCGGCGGCGCTTCCGTATTCTTCGGCTGGCTCAAAAGGCTGGATCCGCGTATCGCTTTGTATACCGTTCAGCTCCCGGGCAGAGAAAACCGCATCGTCGATAAGCCGTATTCCGATATTTATGATATTATTCCGGACCTTATGGACGAGATGGATCAGCTGTCCGATAAACCGCTGGTCATTTTCGGTCACAGTATGGGCGCTAAGATCGCTTATGAGCTGGAAAAGGCTCTTGAAGCTGAGGGCGGCGGCTGCGAGGAGCTTATCGTCTCCGGCAGCAGAGCTCCCTTCGTTCCTGAGCCTGACCCCATCTGCGACCTCCCGGATAAGGAGTTCCTCCATGAACTCCACCGCTTCGCCGGTACCCCTGCTGAGATCCTCAAAAATGAGGAGATGATGAAGTTCTTTATGCCCCTGCTGCGGGCGGATTTCAGCATGGACGAAAAATACTGCGATTCCAACCGCGTTAAACTCAGCTGCCCTATCACCGCTTTCTGCGGTACTGAGGACAATGAGGCTAAAGAAGAGGATATGCTGAAATGGGGAGAGTACTCCGATGACTTCTCCCTCAGATCATTCAGCGGCTCCCACTTCTTCATTAAAACCGAAACTGTTAAGCTCTTCAGGACGCTTAATGAAATATGCAGCAAATATTCACTTATTAAGGAGAAATGACGATGGATAACATCAAATCACTTATCGACAAATTAAACGAACTCGGCATAAAACTCTGGACTGAAAACGGTCAGCTCCGCTATCAGGCTCCAAAGGGCGCTATGACCGCGGAGATCGTTTCTGAACTCAAGGAGAATAAAGAGGCTATCATCAAGAAACTGGAGGCTGAATCTGCTTCCGTTCAGTTCGAGGCTCACCCCGATGACAGATACTCTCAGTTCCCGCTTACTAATATCCAGAACTCCTACGTTGTCGGCAGAAACAGCGCCTACAGCCTCGGAGATGTTACCTGCCACGGTTACATCGAGATAACCTACGAGGAAGAGCTGGACCGCGCTAAACTCCAGAAGGCATGGAATACAGTCATCGCTAAGCATGATATGCTCCGCGTTGTGGTCTATGCTGACGGCTATCAGATGGTTCAGGAATCTGTTCCGGAGGTCGAGATTCCTTTCTACGATCTCAAGGGCAAGTCACAGGACGATATTTCTAAGGCTGAGGAGGATATTCGCAGCATCTACGCCGAAAAACAGTACGAGCTGGGCAAGTGGCCTATGTGCGATGTCGTTATCTCTGTACGCGATGGCAAGAGCGTTATCCACTTCTCCCTCGATATGCTCATCACTGACTTCATGAGCGCTAACATCATTCTCGATGACCTCGACAGATGCTACCACGGTGAGGCTATTGAGCCTACTGTTGAGACCCTCTACCGCGATATTGTCCTCCACGGCAAAAAGCTGGAGGCTCAGCGTACCGAAAAGCGCATCAAAGACGAGGAGTACTGGAGTGAGAAGATCAAGACTATGGGCGATGCTCCTGACCTCATCACAAGCGATAATGCTCCAGCTGATTCCGCTTCCTTCCGTCAGGTAAAATATTTCGTTGACCATGCCGGCAAGGAGGCTATCAACAGATATGCCCAGAAAATGAAGATCACCGGCTCGGTACTTATCCTCTCCGCTTTCAGTGAGGTCATCAACCGCTGGTCCAAGAACTCAAAGTTCTGCATCAACCTCACTATGCTCAGCCGTGACCGCTCTATCCCCGGCGTTGATAAGGTTGTCGGCGATTTCACTGACGTTAACGTGCTCTCTGTTGACCTCGGCTCTCCTATGCGCTTCGGCGACAGGATCACTCAGATACAGAATGACCTCTGGGAGGACCTCCAGCATAACTCCGTTTCCGGTGTTGAAGTACTCCGTGACCTCGGCAGAAGCAAAAAGGAAAACCTCATTATCCCTGTGGTTTATACAAGTACCCTCGGTGTTGCTTCCTCCGATGACTCATTCCTCTCCAGAAGCAATATCTCATACAAGATCAGCCAGACTCCGCAGGTTTGGATCGACTGCCAGATCTCTGAGGAAAATGGCGGTATCACCGTTAACTGGGACTACAGAACAGGTATCTTCGATACTAAGGTCATAAATGAAATGTTCGGCGCTTTCAGCAGCCTTATCGCTGAGTTCGCTAAGGAGAACTATGACCTCCTCGACTCATACGATCCTATCCCTATGCCCGCTGCTACTGCTGAGATACGCGGTAAGCTCAACAGCGTTTCTGCTGAGTTCAGTGACACTATGATGACTGACGGCTTCGTTAACAGCGTCAAGCTCTATCCAAACAAGACCGCTCTCATCACTAAGGACGGTGAGTATACTTATACCGCTCTCGCTAAACACGCTAATGCTGTGAAGAATGCTCTCATCAGCAACGGCTTCAGGTCCGGTGAGCTTGCTGCGGTTATGCTCCCTAAGGGCATCTGGCAGATCGCTGGCGTTCTCGGTGTGCTCCTTGCAGGCGGCGTTTATCTCCCCACTGACCCGATGCAGCCCGTTCAGCGCCGACAGGCTATCATTGAGGACTCCAGTCTGAAATTCATCCTCGCTGAAAAGGAAGAGGACGGCATCGGCGGCGATGGTATCTGCGTTATCAATGTCAATGACTTAGCTCCGGATAAGGACTCCGCAGAGGTTTCCGGCAATACCAGCGATACTTCTGCTCCCGCTTACATCATCTATACCTCCGGTACTACAGGTAAGCCAAAGGGCGTCGTTATCACTCATGCTGCCGCTATGAACACTATCTTCGATATTAACGAAAGATTCTCCATCGGTAAGGACGATGTGTTCTTCGGTCTGGCTAACCTCGCTTTCGATCTCTCCGTTTATGATATTTTCGGCGCTTTCACTGCCGGCGGTACTCTCGTACTCCCCGATGATAAACTCAAGAAGAATCCTAAGCATATTCTCGACCTCCTCATCATCAACAAGATCACCGTTTGGAACTCCGTTCCGGCTCAGATGAAAATGGTCGATACCTATATGGACAGCCTCAGCTACGATGTTCAGTGCAGCCTCAGAGTTGTTATGATGTCCGGTGACTGGATTCCTGTTGACCTCCCTGAAAGCCTGTACAAGAAGATACCCGGCGTGAGAGTTGTCAGCCTCGGCGGTGCTACGGAAGCTGCTATCTGGTCCATCTTCTACGAAGTTCCCGCTGACTACGAGAAGAAGAACAGTATCCCTTACGGCTATCCGCTCAGCAATCAGAAATTCTATGTGCTCAATGCCGGCCTTGAGGAGTGCCCGGACGGTGTTCCCGGTGACCTATATATCGCAGGAAAGGGTCTGGCTAAGGAGTACTTCCGCGACGCTAAGCTCACTGCTGAAAAGTTCCTGTTCCGCCACGGCTCAGGCGAGCGTATCTATAAGACCGGCGACGTCGGAAGATATGACGAGAACGGCGTTATCGAGTTCCTCGGTAGATCTGATACTCAGGTCAAGATCCGCGGTCACAGGATCGAGCTCTCTGAAATAGACTCCGTTCTCTCTGCTGTTGATGACATCAGAGACGTAAGCTCTATCGTTATCGGCAACGCTCAGGAGGATATGCGTATCGTTACTGCTGCTGTTCCGCGTATGAAGGAAGTCGGCGGCGATATGTACGACCGCGATGATGAGATTAAATCTATCAGCGGTACTGCTGAGGAGCTTACCAAGTCCATCGACCGCGAACTCCTCCCGAAATGGATCGAGACCGCTAATAAGGTAGTTCTCTCCGATATTTTCATGACACTCTACAACAGCGGTATCTTCACTGAGTACCGCGGTTACAGCTTCGCTGAAGTACTGGATAAGCTCAATGTTCCGGAAAAACTCCACAAGCTCATGAAGAGATGGCTCACTGTTCTCTGCAAGGAGAATATCACTGTCATGGACGGAGAGGTGTATAAGGTCAATATGCCTGTGGCTTCTGAATACCTCAATAAGGATATGTGGCAGGAAATGTACAGCGTTGAGGAGAAGCTCCATTACAGCAAGAAGCTCCTTGACTACCTCAAGACCTCAAGCAGCGTTCTCCCTGAGCTTATGGCCGGTAAGGAAGACCCCCTCAACCTCCTCTTCCCACAGGGTGAGATGGACGTCGCTATGGCCGCTTACCACGATAATATCATCAATACTATCATGAACGGTCTGGCTAAGGCTGAGATCGCTTACCTCGCTGAGAATAATCCTTCCGGTGCTGCAAGGATACTTGAGGTCGGCGCAGGTGTCGGCGGTACTTCTGTGGACGTTATCCCAGCTCTTGAGGGCAGCGGCGCTGAGTATAACTTCACTGACCTCTCTGCCTTCTTCCTCAACAGCGCTAAGGAAAAGTTCGAGAAGTATGACTGGGTCAAGTACGGTATCTTCGATATTAATATGAATGTCGCCGATCAGTACCTCGAACCATTCTCAGTTGATACTATCCTCGCTGCTAACGTGCTCCACAATGCGAAGAATATCCACAATGTTTTCGATAACCTCAAAAAACTCCTGAAGCCTAACGCAAGAATGGTCATCCTCGAGGAAACAAGAGAATCCTATACACTTCTTACTTCTATGGAGTTCAAGGACGGACTTACCGGTTTCACCGACGAGCGCGGCGAGAATCAGACCTTCTTCAGCCGTGAACAGTGGGAAAGCATTTTCGATAAGAACGGCGCTGAGATCGTTTATCAGTATCCGCCTAAGGGCGATGCCCTCGAAATGGCTGGTCAGACTATCTACGTTATCCGCTTCAATGAGGCTTATGCTGATGTAAAGAAGGACGCTCTCCTTGATGTACTGGAGGATAAGCTCCCTGAGTATATGGTACCGTCTCAGATCGCTCTCCTGCCTGAACTGCCGCAGACCAATAACGGCAAGATCGACAGAAAGAAGATCGCTGAGTACTTCCTCGACAAGTCCGGCAGCAATGATACTGTGGACAGCGAGGATATGCCTCAGACTGAGCTGGAAAAACAGATCGCTGAGATCTGGTGCCGTGAGCTCAATGTAAGCCGCATCGGCAGAAACGATAACTTCTATCTCGTCGGCTGTGACTCCCTCCTTATCGCTCAGGTAATCGCTAAGATGCGCGATAAGATACCGGAGGCTCAGGCTTGGCAGTGGGACGACCTCCTCAAGGAAATGATGAAAACTCCTACTATCCGCGGTATCGCAAAGACTATCTCTGAAAAGGACGGAAGCGCTGATACCGATAAATCACTCGTTATCCTCCGTGAGCCTGAACATAAGGGCAAAAAGGCTACTGTTGTCTTCCACGCAGGTACCGGTACCCTTACTCCTTACAATCAGCTGATGTCCTTCATCAATGAACAGAGCGGCGATGATGATGCGGTTTACGGCTTTACCTTCGGTGATGAGGCTGAATACCTTGCTATCCCGACCGAAAAGACTTTTGAGGTCCTCGGCGGTAAGTACGGTAAGATCCTCGATGAGCTGGATTACAGCGAGTATGTCCTCATCGGTCATTGCGTAGGCGGCCTTATCGCTCTTGAAACTGCTCAGTACCTCCAGTCAAAAGGCAGAAACGTTTCAAGCGTTACCCTCCTCAGCACAAGTATCCCGTTCAAGAAGGAACAGACAGTTCTCTCAGACCTTGATGATGAGGTATTCGCTAACGCTGTTCATACCAGCCTCTATAATGAGCTGCTCCTGGAGCGTACCTTCGCTGCTCTCATCAGTGCTGATATTTACAAGGCTGGTCATAAGGTCGATAATGACACCCTCCAGAAAGTCATTGAACACCTTATCTTCACTAACGGCGGTAATATCCACGTTCAGGACCTCTGCTCACTGGACGGTGAGTTCGCTGAGGTCGGCAAGGAGTTCTCAAGACTGGCTGCTATGAGCGCTACGGAG
The DNA here is from genome assembly GCA_902796065.1 of Ruminococcus flavefaciens. Lineage (GTDB taxonomy): Bacteria > Bacillota > Clostridia > Oscillospirales > Ruminococcaceae > Ruminococcus > Ruminococcus flavefaciens_X. Next base: position 9,183 of record CADBNS010000142.1, on the reverse strand, counting down.
CGTATGAATGACCTCTATGCTACTATCGAGCGCCCCGACGGTCAGCTCATGGAGCATCAGCAGAAAATGCTCAATGTTCTCTTCCGCGTTTTCGCTCAGAACTTCCGCTGCGTTTCTTCTTACAAGGCTAAACCTTATTACGGCAGACTCAGAGTGTTCAACTGCGAGTCTCCTATCGCTAACTTCTTCCCAAGCCTCTTCTCTGAGGACAGGGATACATGGGAGCCGCTGGCTAAGGGTGAGTTCTATTTCGGATCCATGAAGGGCGATCATATCTCCTGCATGAATAGTCCGTATATCGAAGAAAACGTCAAGCAGATCCTTGATTTCACTAAGTAAGCACTATGCTGCCGGAGCCTTTGCCTTGCGCGGAGACTCCGACAGCTTATGCTGTTAAAAGGAGAGTGTGATTCTATGTATAATATCGGCATCCTTGGCGGTACCGGAGAAATAGGAAAACGTATCGTCGCTATGTGCGGGGGCAAGTATCAGGTCAGGGCTTCCTATCACAGCAGAAAGCCGGAAAACTCCGGCAGCGTTGCGTATATGCCTGTGGACCTCAATGACAATAGTCAGCTCAGCTGCTTTATGCAGGGCTGCGATATTGTTATAAACTGTGCCGGTTCTTCTTTCATGACCGGTGAAAAAGCTGCTATCGCTGCGGCTGAAGCAGGTGCTATGTATATCGATCCCTTCGGCGCAGGTTTCCTCGCTGATAAACTGTCCGCTTACGCTGACAGAAGCAGATTCGTCCTTATGTCAGGCTGCTTCCCCGGTATGACAGGTATCATGGCTGAGTACCTCTGCCGCGGCTTCGATAAGGTGGATAGTATAAACGGCATCAATATCGATCATCAGGTGCCAAGTCTCTATGGTACCGTGGATTTCATACTCAGCGGTATCAGGGGATTCGGTGAGGCTGGTATGTATTACTCCGCCGGCTCTAAAATACGCGATAACTCAACTACCGTTTTCACTGACCACAGCGGTAACAGAGTTAATGCTCAGTACTACTATAATTCCGAGCTCGACGGCGTTGTCCGCAGATATGCTCCCGACAGAGCTGCGTGGTATGCTCCGGCTCTCAGCGGCGAGCTCATCGGTATCATGCAGAAGGCAGTCTTCGCCTGCCTCGCGTCCGGTGACGATAACGCTGTGATCGAACACGCTAAGAATATCCAGCAGGCGGTTAAGTCCGTCGGCGGCAGCGGTGACTGTGAGATTCAGCTCTCAGCTGAGGGTACCGTCAACGGCTGCAAGCTGGTCAGAAAAATGACGCTGTTCTCTCCCGGAGGAAGCAGCGATATTAGCGCAGCTATCCTCTTCGCTTCTGCCGAGGCTCTGCTGTACGGTGAATATAAAAACGGTATCTTCTATGCGTATCAGATTGCTGACCCCGATAAGGCTGTGGAGCTTTGCCGCTCTGCCGGTATGGAGGTCTCCTTCACTGAAGAAGCTGCTGTGGACGGTGATGACAGTTATGATGAAGGATTCATTTAAGTGTGAATTTATCGGCGATACCACCCGTCCTAAGATACTGCTCATGCACGGTATGGGCTTCTGGTGGAAAAAATGCTTCCGTGAACTGATCGATGCACTGTCAGATAATTACTGCATTATCCTCCCTGAGGCTGCCGGTCACCATAATGTTAAAGAAAAAAAGGTGCATATCGATATTACGGATATTGCCGCGAATATCGAGAATACACTGAAGGAAAAGGGAATAAACAGTATAGATGTGGTCTACGGCATTTCATTCGGAGCTACTGTGGCGGCTGAGTTGGCACTGAGGGGAATTGTCAATGTCGGTACGCTCATTGTTGACGGCGCTCAGTTCGTCAACATGGGCGGCTCCGGCAAGCTGTCCGCTTTCGTTATGGCGTGGCAGTTCATGAGACTTCCGAAAGGCAGGCACATGAACAGCTACGTCCGCGGTCAGCTGGGCTACGGCGACAGGGACGAGGTGAAAATACTCACTCCGCTTATGTGCGATGAGATCAGTTTCAGCGCTCTTTATCGCTCTGCTCTGGCGTGTTATATGTACGATATTTCTTCACGGGGTGACTTCCGCTGTGATCTCGTCTTTATGTACGGCGCTGATGAGCAGTTTGCCGCTAAGTCGGAAATGATCGCAAGGGCTAAGACTAAGGGCGGTTTCAGAACGATGAAGTTCCGCGGTATGGGTCACGCTGAGGCGCTGTCATGCTCCGCTGATGAGATAGCGGCTACTATTTCCGATTCAGCTGTTCGTAAACATAAAAAACCTGTAATTTGAAAGGAGTATAAAGATGTTCAACCAGAAATGGTACGGCTCTCAGGCAGAACTGGTGGAGCAGGGGAAGAACCATTCCATTGTGGACTACGGCTGCGGCGGTTCGGGTATCGTTACTAACTATACCATCTTCAACGGCGTTCAGATCAGCTTCCTTGAATTCAACAGCTCCGATATTTTCCCCACTCAGTCATTCAGCTCTGAGATCGTTACTATCAGCCATTGCCGCGCAGGAAGATATGAGTGCGAATTCCCGAATCATACCGTTGCCTGCCTTCCGCAGGGCTATTTCAGCGTTGTGGGTACCAAATACCTCCCCATCTCTTTTTCATTCCCACTGAAAAAATACAGCGGCCTTTCCCTCGTTATCAATAAACAGGAGCTTTCTGAGGATATGTATTATCTGCTGGATATGATGTCCATCGATCTGGATAAGATCATCTCAGGTCTGGCTCAGAATAACGGCGGCTATGTCAGCGGTACTCCGCCGATGCTCATGAACCTTTTCTCTGAGTTATATACTGCTAATGGTAAGGAGCCTATCGAGTACTACCGCATCAAGGCGATCGAGCTGTTGTACCATATCGCCCGCATACCTGCTGAGAACAGCTGTGATTTCCGGTATTTCGAAAAAAAACATATCCAGTCCACCAAGAAGATCCACGATTACCTTATATGCCACCTTAATGAAAAGCCTCCTATCGCTGAGCTGGCTAAGGAAGCTAAGATAAGCGTGTCTCTTTTTCACTCCGTTTTTGTACAGATCTATGGCGACCCTCCGTATACCTATATGAAGAAGTATAAGATGAATCTGGCTACTCAGTACCTCGCGGAGGATAATATGAAGATCAGCGAAATCGCCGCAGAACTGGGCTACAGTAATGCCAGCAAATTCTCACAGGCTTTCCGCTCCGTTTATGGTATGGTGCCCCGTGACTACAAGAAGATAAAAAATAAATAGTAGAAATGGAGTATTCCGGCTGCAACAAAATAAAAATGGAGTAGAATGTAAAATATAAATGGTGTATAATACATTTTGGCAATTAGTACGTACTAACTTTGAATTGTAATGAGGTGAATCAATGCTTGCCATAGACACAAGAGTCAAGCTCATTCTTTTTGTGCTTGTCAACTTCATGGTATTCGGTCTCAAGAATATCTATCTTGGCATGATATGCTTCGGTGCGATATGTATACTGTCGCTTTTCATGGGTCAGAAGAAGCATGTTATCAAATACGTTATCATTTATGCGGTCACTATGACTGTACAGTATCTCAGTCAGTTTACCCCTAAGACGATTTTCAGTCTCCTTTCTGTCTTCACTCTGTTCGTCAGGGTTATGATCCCTGTTATGCTGTTCTCGTCAGTCTTCATCTCTACCACTAAGGTAAGTGAAATGATCGCCGCTATGTTCTCTATGAAAATGCCAAGAAGCCTCGTCATCACTTTCGCTATGACCCTGCGCTTCTTCCCGACTTTCAGCGAGGAAATGCATAATATCTACGCCGCTATGAAGCTGAGAGGCATCAATATCTCACTTAAAAATGTATTCACTCGTCCGCTTCTCCTTTTTGAGGCTATGCTCGTTCCTATTATTATGCGCTCTGCCTCGATCGCTGAGGAGCTCTCCGCTTCCGCTGTGACACGCGGTCTGGATAACCCCTCTCCGCGAAGCTCTTTTGTAAGGTTCAGGATAACCGCTTTTGATGTGACAGTGCTTGCACTGTTCCTGATGCTGTTCGTTGTGCTGTTCTACTGTAAATACAGGCTCTACGGGAGGATATAGTATGATCGATATTAATAATGTATCCTTCAGATACAGCGGCTCTGATGTCGATAATCTGTCTGATTTCGACCTCCATGTGAAAAAAGGGGAGTGTGTCCTCCTTACAGGTGAATCCGGCTGCGGCAAGACCTGCGCCGTTCGACTGGTGAATACCCTTATCCCTCACTTCTATGAGGGTCAGCTGAAAGGCAATATCCTCATCGATGGTGTCAATACCCTTGAAAAACAACCACATGATTTCTCAGAAAAAATAGGTTCAGTTTTTCAGGATCCAAGAAGTCAGTTCTTCAGTCTCGATACCGACAGCGAAATTGTTTTTGGTATGGAGAATAAGGGACTGCCTTACGAAAAAATGAAGGAGCGCTACGATGAAACTGTCCGCGAGCTGAAAATCGAAAATCTCGTGGGTCGTAATATCTTCGAGCTCTCCGGCGGTCAGAAACAGACGATCGCTTTTGCCAGCGTCTATGCCCTCCACCCAGATATTTTCGTCCTTGATGAACCGTCGTCCAATCTGGACCCCGATGCCATTGAGGAACTGTGCAGGCTGCTGAGATTTATCAAGTCACAGGGAAAGACCATCTTTATCTCAGAACACAGACTCTACTTCCTGCGGGATATTGTCGATCGTATCATTCTTATCGAACACGGCAGGATCAAACATGAATGGACCGCTCAGCAGTTCAGAGGTCTCACCTCTGATGAAATGTCAGGCTTCGGTCTGCGCAGCTTCGCTCCCACTGTTCTTGATCTGCCGATAAGTACTTCCGCTGCCGACAGTAAGCCTCTTCTGGAAGTCAGGGAGCTCTCTGTAGGCTACGAAAAAGAGTCCGTTGCGGACAGTATCAGCATTGCTGTCAGCGCCGGTGAGCTGGTGGGCGTGGTCGGAAAAAACGGCTGCGGTAAGACTACCCTCGCAAGGACCCTTTGCGGTCTGCAAAAGGAGATCTCCGGAGATGTGCTCTTTTCCGGTAAAAAGGTCAAGTGGAAAAAACGCATGGATCATGCGTATATCGTTATGCAGGATCCCGATTATCAGCTGTTTACCGACAGCGTGTATCAGGAGGTAAGTCTGGCGGCTTCAATGGTGGGTGAGCGCGATGAGAAGCGTATCGATGAGATACTGGAAAAGCTCAACCTCACAGAATACAAGGACCGTCACCCTATGTCACTTTCACGCGGTCAGAAACAGCGTGTGGCTATCGGTGTTGCTATGCTCAGCAGCGCTGATGTGGTCATTTTCGATGAGCCTACCAGCGGTCTGGACTATAAGAATATGCAGAGCGTTTCTGCTATTCTCCGCGAGATCGCCGCTATGGGCAAGGCTGTCATCATCATATCCCACGATAATGAGATGCTCATGAATGTGTGCAGCAGAGTCGTGAGGATCGGTGAGGCACCTGATAAAAGTGAGTTACCGGTCACCGACGGGATCGGTACATATAAAAAATGCATTTCCGTCTGAGACGGAGAAAAGGAGAATGTTTTTATGAGTAATTCAATCACAGTGTCTACAGGTTCGGACAAAATGAAATCCAAGGATTTTATCACTATCGGTATCTTTACTGTACTGTTTTTCGTTATAACTATGATCTGCATTTTCGCTTCAGCTGCTACTGTTGTGACTTTTATCTTCGGTCCTTCTATCGCCGCTGTTTTCTCAGGCATCATTTATATGCTCATGAGGATCAAAGTGCCTAAGAAGGGCAGTATCTTCCTCAGCGGTGCTGTTATCGGTATCGTTGAATTCCTTATCGGTGCAGGCTGGCCTGTTGCTGTCAGCTTCATCATCGGTGCACTCCTCGCTGAGTTTATTTCTGCTTCCGGCAACTACAGGAGCTTCACTAAAAATGCTATCGGCTACGCTGTTTATATGACCTGCTTCGCTATCGGTACTTTCCTCCCGATGGTGCTTATCCCAAGCTATACTGACAGTATGTCCAACTCCAACGGCGTTGATGCTGCTTATATCGAGAACCTCCACAAGCTCCTCAACGGCCCTATGGTCCTTGTTATCGCTGTTGTTGCTTTCGTTGCAGGTATGATCGGTGCCTTCATCGCTAAGGCTCTGCTCAACAAGCACTTCAAGAAGGCTGGTATCGTTTGATTCCCGGAAGATCTGCTTCATTTCATTATATTCATGCTCATATTTTAATAACTATATATCACAAGGAGGATCATTTCTATGGCTAAGTCAAATGAACCAAAGCCTAAAACGGGTATGGCACGGTGTATGGAACTTGCCTCTGATAAAAAGGGTCTGATATTCCTGTCAGCTGTCCTTTCTTCTCTGGCTGCTATCGCTTCATTCGTGCCTTATATAGCTATCTACTATATCATCCGCTCTATTCTTTCTGTGTATCCCGATCTGGATGCCATTAATATGAGTGAGCTGATGAAGTATGCGTGGTGGGCGATAGGCGGTATTGCTGCAAATATCATCTTCTACTTCCTCGCTATTCTCTGCTCTCACGTTGCTGCCTTCGGTACTCTCTATGAGCTGAAGGTAAACTTCGCAGATCACATCACCAAGATCCCGCTGGGTTATCACCTTACCATCGGCAGCGGCCGTCTCCGCAAGATCATGGACGAGAATATCGAGAGCGTTGAGGGATTCATCGCTCATCAGTTCCCTGATTTCGTTGCTTCCATCGCGGCTCCTGTTGTTATGGTAATTCTCCTCTTCGCTGTTGACTGGCGTTTCGGTCTTGCTTCAGTTGTCGGCATTATCCTTGCATTCGCTGCTGAGTTCCTCGGTTTCGGCAGCAAGGAAATGAAGGAGAATATGAGCAAGTATCAGGTCGCTCTGGAGGATATGACCAACGCTTCTGTTGAGTATGTAAGAGGTATGACTGTCGTTAAGGCTTTCAACCAGACCGCTTCCTCATTCAAGCGCCTTAAAGATGCTATCGGCGGCTATACAGAGTGGGTGCTCAAGTTCTCACTGGGCTGGCAGAACTATATGCCGGCTTTCACAACTATTATCAATAATATCTACCTTATCCTCATTCCTGTCGGTATCTTCATCGGTTCACGTACTGATAACTTCAAGGAATTCGCTATGACTTTCATTTTCTACCTTATCTTCGTACCTGCTGTTGCCGGTATACTCAATAAGATAATGTATATCTCTGAGTTATTCATGCAGATCAACGGCAACGTTGAGAGAATGGACGAGATCCTTAATATCCCTGTACTTCCCGAGACAGAGTCACCAAAGACTCCTGCAAACGATGACATTCAGTTCAATAATGTCAGCTTCTCTTACACCGGTAAGGACGATGAGCTGGCTCTTCAGAATGTATCCTTTACTGCTAAGCAGGGTCAGGTTACTGCTATCGTTGGTCCTTCCGGCGGCGGTAAGAGTACTATCGCTAACCTCATCTCACGCTTCTGGGATGTTAACAGCGGAAGTGTTACTATCGGCGGTGTGGATATACGCGATATGTCACAGGAAACCCTCAACAAGCACGTTAGCTTCGTGTTCCAGGATATTTTCCTCTTCAAGCAGAGCATTCTTGACAATATCCGCATGGGTAATCCGGACGCTACAAGAGAACAGGTGATCGAAGCTGCTAAGGCTGCTCAGTGCCATGAGTTCATCTCTGCTCTCCCTGACGGTTATGATACCGTTATCGGCTCAAAGGGCATACACCTCTCCGGCGGTGAGCGCCAGAGGATCGCTATCGCCCGCGCTATTATCAAGGACTCTCCTATCATCGTCCTCGATGAGGCTACTGCGTTCAGCGACCCTGAGAATGAGTTCCTTATCCACAAGGCTTTCGAGAAGCTCATGAAGGATAAGACAGCTATTATCATCGCTCACAGACTCTCTACTATCCGCAATGCTGATAAGATAATCGTTATGGAGAACGGTCACCTCGTTGAAGAAGGCGTTCACGACGATCTCGTAAACAGAAACGGCCGCTACGCTGAGATGTGGGATCACTACACCGAAGCTGTTGACTGGAAGATCACAGGAAAGGCAGGCATCGTCAATGCGTAATTTACAGCAGACTCTCTATTTATCCGATAAGGGCTACAAAGACCTGAAAAAAGCTATTGTAGCCTGCACTGTCACTAACCTCACCATGCTGCTGCCGTTTATGGTAACAGTCATGATCTTCGGCGAGGTGCTCAATCCATTCGTCGGCGGTCAGATCAACTGGACCAAGATATGGATACTCTGGGCTATCGGCGTGGCTTCAGCTATCGTTATTTTCTTCGCCGCTAAAAACGACTACCGTAAGACTTATATCGCTTCTTACGAGGAGTCAGGTACTACAAGACTCAAGATCGCTGAGCACCTGAGAAAGCTCCCTATGAACTTCTTCAATACCAAGGACCTCTCAGAGCTCACTACCAATATGATGGCGGACTGCACAAGCATGGAATCCATGCTCAGCAGTACTATCCCTCCGCTTATCGCTAATATCATCACTGTTACACTTACCTGCATCATGCTTGCTTTCTTCGACTGGAGACTGGCTCTGTGCGTATTCTGCACTGTTCCGCTGGCTTTCCTTGTAATCCTTCTTGGAAAGAATATCCAGAAGAGACTCTTCGATAAGCAGGTAGTTGCCAAGCTGGACGCTTCCAATCAGGTACAGGAGTACCTTGAGGGTATGAAGATCATCAAGTCCTGCGGTCTCAGCGGTGCGCACTTCTCCGCTCTGGATAAGGCTCTTCTCAATATGAAGAAGGTCGCTATGAAGGTCGAGATCGCTGTAGGTGTGTGTATGTCAAGCGCAAGCATGGTGCTCCAGGCTGGTGTCGGCATCACTGTATTCGTTGGCGCTCTTCTCCTTGCTAAGGGAAAGATAGAGCTGCTTCCGCTGCTGATGTTCCTCGTAATGGTAACACGTATCTATGGTCCTATCCTGGCTGTACTCTCACAGCTTCTCAATCTCCTTAACCTCAATACAGTTACCGACCGTATGCACAAGCTCCTCGCTACTGACCCCATGGAGGGTGAGGGCAAGGAGGTCAGAAACTTCAATATTACCCTTAACAATGTTTCTTTCGGCTATAACAACGATGATGTTATCAAGAATATCAGCTGCAATATCCCGGAGGGCAGCGTTACTGCTCTTGTTGGTCCTTCCGGAAGCGGTAAGAGTACTG
>CADBNS010000141.1 GCA_902796065.1 Ruminococcus flavefaciens | reverse complement strand
TCATAGGGATCGGGATAATCATAAATATCGTCATCGTAATCCGGATCGTTGCTATTGCTGTTCAGAAACTTTGAAACTGCGTATCCGGCTGCAACAGCAGCACCGGCAGCAAGAACTCCTAATAAAAACTTATTCATTTTTTACTCCTCTTTTCTTCGCAAGATAAATTAAGCTACCGAACCACTTGCGAACGGTCCAGATAAGCATAATATATTATAACATAATTTTATGATGATTTCAACACGTTACATATTATTTGTTAAAAACATCAAAATTGACAGGGCAGTTATTGGTGCAGTTTCACAACGTAGTATACGTTTTCCCAGCCACACCTGTACAGCGCCGTTTTCCACAGCAGCCACAGCCTCTTCCTTGTCGAAGCCGCCTTCGCTGCCGATGACGAGACCGGCGGTCCTTACGCCGTCCATCGGGACATCTGCGAAGGAGCGGCCGCCCTCTTGTTCCTCATAGAGGAGGATAGTGCGGTCCAGCTCACTCATCATGGAGAGAGCCTGTTTGTAGCTGACTATCGGCGTAACTTCGGGGATCATTCCTCTTCCGGACTGCTTTGCAGCCTCCGCAGCAATTTTGTTCAGTCTGGCTAACTTCTTTGAGAACTCCTTCTCATCGGGCCGGGAAATGCATCTCCTTGTCAGCATGGGAACTATCCGCGCAGCGCCCAGCTCTACGCTTTTCTGGATAATGTATTCCAGCTTGTCCATCTTTGGTACAGCCTGGAACAGTGTCAGTTCAATATCCGGCTCTGCGGCGCATCGCTGCTTGTCCACGAGGTCAAGATAGACCGAATCTTCGGTGATGCGGCTGATCGTGCAGTTGTAGTCGGTACCGCAGCAGCATACCGTGACAGCCTCACCGGGACGCATTCTCAGTGAACGGCCAATGTGGTGTGCATCGCTGCCGGTGAGGACGATATTCTCCTCATTCAGTTCGTTGGTAAAAAATCTTGGCATTGGTCTCACCGCCGTAATCATTAGTATACATATATTATACACCATCTGCGCCTGATTTTCAAGCCTGCTGAGTGATACAACTGTGAAAAGAGTGTGAACATTCTGTCACCTTTATTGACAGTCCCACTTCACGATGATAAAATTAATCTGCTAATGGAAAATCAGGGAGGAAGAAAACATGAATAAAACTGCATTATCGCTGATGTGTGCAGCTGTGCTTGCTGCGTCAGCTGTGAACATACCCTGCGCACAGGCTGTGGACACAAATAACGATGACTGGCTTCACGCGGAGGGAAGCCGTTTGTACGACTCTGCCGGAAATGAGGTGTGGCTGACCGGTGCCAACTGGTTCGGCTTCAACTGTACCGAGAACGTGCTGCACTACCTGTGGAGCGGCGATATTTCGGACATGGTGAAGGCTGTTGCCGACCGCGGAGTGAACGTACTGCGCATACCCGTGTCCACGGAGCTGCTGTATAACTGGATGGACGGCGATCCTGACCCCATTTCCAGCGTCAATCCCAATAACGACCCGTACTATCCCTTCAATGTGGACCTCATCGCGCCGGACGGCTCAGCTATGAACAGTCAGCAGGTATTCGATGTACTGCTGGCGAAGTGCAAGGAGAACGGCATCAAGGTGTTCATCGACATACACAGTCCGGAGTCCAATAATTCGGGACATAACTACGGTCTGTGGTACGGAAGGAGCTTCACTGCCAACAGCGGTAAGGAGGTCGAAGTGACGACTGAGGTGTGGCAGGAGACCCTTGCGTGGACTGCTGCACATTATAAGAATGACGACACCCTCATCGGATTTGACCTGAAAAATGAACCCCACAGCACCTACGGCGGAGCTCCGGTAGATGCCGTATGGGACGAGTCCGGCGAACCCAACAACTGGAAGAAGGCTGCGGAGGACTGCGCAAATGCCATACTGAAGGAGAATCCCAACGCACTTATATTTATAGAGGGAGTCGAAGGCTATGAGGGTCACGGTGCATGGTGGGGCGGAAATCTCCGCGGAGTTGCAGATCACCCTGTAAAACCGGCATCCGGTACCAGTCAGATAGTGTATTCTCCCCACGACTACGGCCCTATAGTCAGCGACCAGACATGGTTCCACAAGGACTTCACCGAACAGACCCTGCTGGACGACTACTGGTACGACACATGGGCGTATGTTGCGGATAAGGACATAGCTCCGCTGCTGATCGGCGAGTGGGGCGGACGTATGGACGGCGGAGATAACGAGAAATGGATGAAGCTGCTGCGGGACTATATGATAAACCACCATATCAGCCATACTTTCTGGTGTCTCAACGACGACTCCGGCGATACCGGCGGACTCTGGAAGGATATACAGTTCGATCCGCAGTCCGGTACGACCATTAACTGGGACGAGGACAAGTATGCGCTGTTTGAACCGTCACTCTGGCAGACCGGCAGCAGCGGAAAATACATCGGCCTTGACCACCAGACTGCACTGGGAGCTAACGGTATATCGCTGAATGAGTTCTATACCGCCTACGCCTCATCTGAGGGCAGCAACCTTGACGGCGGAAAAACAGCGTCCGGAAGTGCAGTGGAGGCTGATGCGGCTCCGACCGTGACGGAAGCTGCGGCTGAGCAGTCTCCGGAGCCGGAAAATACCGCAGCTGAACCGGCTGAGGTGACTGAGCCTGATACCACCGTGTCAGCTGACGCTGTTACAGCTCCGGCTGAACATACGGATAAGAAAACACCGTGGGGACTCCTTGCTGCCGGCATTGCCATAGTTCTTGCAGCCGGAATACCGGCTGTCCGCCTCATCACCAGAAAAAGGAGCAGATAATGGATACACCCCTCTATGATTTCCTTGTGAACTATGCCGGTTCCGGCACTGTACGCGCACATATGCCCGGTCATAAGGGACGCAGTCTGCTGCCGGAGCTTTCTGCGTTGTACAGCTTTGACATCACGGAGATAAACGGTGCGGACAGTCTGTTTGAAGCCGACGGTATAATCCGCCGCAGCGAGGAGAATATGTCCGCGCTGTACGGTACTGCCGATACATTTTACTCCGCCGGCGGTTCGACACTGTGCATTCAGGCTATGCTTGCGGCTATGAAGCTGGAGGGACGCACTGTCATCGCAGTCCGCAACGTACATCGCGCATTCCTCAATGCAGCCGCGCTCCTTGACCTTGAAGTTAAGTGGCTGATGCCCCGCTGGTCGGGCGGTATACTCTCCGGAGAGATAAGCCTTGCCGATGCGGAGGAGCTGCTCCGGAGCACGCCCTCACCGTGTCTGTATGTGACCTCTCCGGACTACACAGGGCATATGGCGGATATACGCAGTCTTTCGCAGCTCTGCCGCAAATACGAAGCTCCGTTGATAGTAGATAACGCCCACGGTGCGCATCTGCGCTTCATGCAGGAGGATATGCACCCCATTTCCCTCGGAGCCGATATGTGCTGCGATTCCGCACACAAGATGCTCCCTGCACTTACCGGAGCTGCCATGCTCCATACCTCAGATGCCCACTATGCCGGAATGCTGCGCCAGTGCATGAGTATGTTCGCTTCCACCAGTCCGTCATACCTCATAATGGCGTCCATTGACCTGTGCTGCGACTATCTGGAAGGGGAGATACGCCGGGACATATGCAGGGTCATACCGATGATAAACGCACTGAAACAGCGTTTCGCAGACCGACTTTGCTTCGTGGACGGCGACCCCTTCCATATTACTATATCTGCGGCGGAGTCCGGACTGGACGGAAATGAGCTTGCACAGCTGCTCCGTGAGAATGGTGCGGAGTGCGAGTACTCCGACAGTGACCTTGTGATACTGCTGATGTCTCCGATGACCGCTGAGACTGATATTACGGCACTTTCAGCAGCTCTGGAAAATGCACTTTCTGCCGCCGTCAGCGGAGCCGTCCGTGATACGCGGTTCACTATGGAGCTGCCGCGCAAAGCCATGAGCATACGTGAGGCTTTCTTCGCTCCGTGTGAGACCATTCCGGTCGGTGAGGCTGTGGGACGCATCTGCGCATCAGTGAAAGTACCCTGTCCGCCGGCTGTACCCATTGCTGCCAGCGGTGAGGTCATAGACCGCAGCTGCGTGGAGCTGTTCCGCAGATACGGCATACCTGATGTGATAGTTGTAAAACAGCAGATTCAATAAAATTTATGCTTTACTAACGGGGAATTATATGTTATAATGGATATATCAGATTATTCCGATAACAAATTCTGAAAGGTCGTGTTAAAAATGAAAGCAGATAAATATGCTGTTACAGGTGCCAAAAAAGTCGATATACGCAAACTTCCCACTGACAGCAGCAAGGACGGAGTGGACAAGGAAGAGATAATGGCGAAATATGAGGCAAACAAGGCTGAGCTTGCGCTGCTCCAGGACAGATTCTACGCTGACGGCAAGGAAGGACTGCTGGTGGTGATACAGGCTCTTGACGCTTCCGGAAAGGATTCCGCGGTCAAGAACGTGTTCAGCGGAATCAATCCCCAGGGCGTGAAGGTGTACTCATTCAAGGCTCCCACATCAGACGAGCTGGCTCACGATTATCTGTGGCGCATACACCAGAATATCCCCCGCCGCGGTGAGATAGCCATTTTCAATCGCAGCCACTATGAGGACATCATCACCGTACAGGTGGAGAATATCAAGCCGTTTTATCATATGTCCCAGCGCATAATCGGCGAGTCCGACAAGAAATTCTACGATAAGCGCTGCGTACAGGTGAACAACTTCGAGCAGTACCTCTACGAGAACAGCTACAGGGTCGTGAAGATATTCCTGCATATCTCAAAGGACGAGCAGACAGAGCAGCTCCTTGAACGCATTGAGACTCCGGAAAAGAACTGGAAGTTCCGCGCAGAGGACATGAAGGTGCGTGACAAGTTCGATGCATACCTTGACGTTTTCAATGATGTCATAAACAAGACCTCCACAAAACAGTGTCCGTGGTATGTGCTTCCCGGCGACCAGAGATGGTATACGCGCTATCTCATTACGGAGATACTCCTTGATGCGCTGAAGTCCACTGATCCGCAGTATCCGGAGCTTCCCGACGAGGAGAAGGCTAAGCTGGAGGAGTGCCGCAGGATCCTGGCTGATTCCCTGAAGAAGGACGATAAGGAGGAGGCTCCAAAGAAGGAGAAGTCCGACAAAAAGAAGAAGTCCGCAAAGAACAGCAAGAAATAACACAGACTGAGCTGGAAGAGCAATATTATCAGATGTGTAATGCGCCCTACCCCTTTTTCCGGTGAGCTCCTGCGTATACTGTCATGGGCAGCTGTCAGGATTTTTTTTGCACCATCATTGCTGTGATTGACAAACCGGCAGAAAAATGCTATAATATCTTTATCTGTAAAAAATCACCTTCAGAAAAGAGGAAACATAAAATGGCAAAGGATAAGAAAATGGTCACTGCGATAACC
>CADBNS010000140.1 GCA_902796065.1 Ruminococcus flavefaciens | reverse complement strand
GTAAACGCAGAGACGTGAGTTACCCTGTGAGCTTGCTGAGTAATCAGCAGCATAGTTCATAACGATATCGCCATACTGAGTTGCCTTTTTAGAAGCGTCATAGTTTCTTCCGCGGCGTGCGAGGAAGTTACCTGCATTTACCTGGCAGTTCCAGTTAGTATTGAAAGCGCCGCCGCTGCCAAGTGTCATGGAGCCGCTGCCGCCTGTTGTATCGATCCAGATCTCATAGCTGTAACCGTCAACATTATCTTCCTTATACTGATTTCTGCCGTTGCCTACGCTGAGCTGTGTTCCGGGGCTAGCAGCGATAGCTGTCAGATTAGTATTGTAAACAGCTAAAGGAGCAGCAGGAACGCTCATTACACACATAAGTCCAGTCAGAACGCTGGCAACTGTTTTCTTGAAGTTGCGATTTCTCATGTGAATCAGTCCTCACTTTCAATAAAATAAAGTTTTATTGCTTTTGGTTTTTTATAATGATATGTAAGCTTTGAAAGGCACATCAAACGATCAGTTTTTCTGTGTCCCTCCCTCTCTCAGCTTCTATATCTATTTTATTATTTTTCTGTGAACTTTTCAAGTCAAATTTTGCTAAGAAGAGAAAGATGATAGTCAATTTTTGCTGTTTTCTCTTACGTATTTAACAAATTTTGTACAATATGCCAAAGTCTGATTTTTCCCGATATATCGGCAAATTCAAGCTCTACGAGATGTAATATTCTCCTGATTTTTTACAAATGATAAAAAACTGTCAAAAACTGCACTCAAAATGCAAAAAATGACCGGAGCCATTTCTGACTCCGGTTGTGAACACTGTTTATTATTATAACTATTAATGTATAGTAATAAAGCTATTTTATTCAGCCTCAGTTTCAGAGGTCTCTTCAGCAGCTTCCTCAGCCTTTTCCTCGGTCTCAGGAGCAGCCTCCTCATCAACCACCTCAACGTCCTCAGCAGGGACCTCGGGGATCTCTACCTTCTCGCCGCACTTAGCGCAGAACTTAGAGTTCTTATCCAGAGCAGCGCCGCAGTTCTTGCAGGTGATCTTGTCCTCGAGCTCAAAGAGCTGAGCATTGAGCTTTTCGATCTCAGCAGTCTTTTCAGTGATAGCGTCGAAGAACTCCTTATAAGCCTCATTTTCGGGGTTTTCAGCAGCGAACTTCTTACCTATCTCAACGTAAGCGTTCTGAACAGCAGCCTCAGCCTGAGCGATCTCCTTCTTGAGGCGTGACTTCTCAGCCATTTTCTTATATCCGTCAGAACCAGTCTTAACGCCCTTTTCAACTGTATCGCCGACCTTACCGGCAATACCCTTTAAAGAATCCATAAATCCCATTTTTGTTTCCTCCATTTCATGTGCAGCATATTGCCGCGGATTGTATTTCTATTTTACCACATCTTAAACAAACAGTCAAGAGTTTTTCATTAATTTGCACAAAACTTTCACATAGCTTCTATCATATGTCCTTAAAAGTGATAGCATTCAGAGCTCTCATAGCAGCTTCAGAGAAGTCACTGCAGCGTGACGAATAGAGAGTCATGAGTGGGGCGTGCATGGAGATATTGTCTCCTACAGCGCAGTCCATCACGATACCGGCAGTCGGGTCTATATCGTCGTCCTTACTGATACGTCCGGCACCGAGTAGAAGTGATGCCATACCTATCTCCTCGCTGTTGATAGCTGAGATATGCACATCGCGTGAAGCTCTGATCACGTGGGAGAATTCAGCTTTAGGGAGCACACCGGTATCGTAGCACACTCTGCCGTCGCCGCCCTGTAATTCGATAGTTTCCTTGAGCACAGCCAGAGCCCGTCCGGAGCGGACAGCGTCCTCAGCCAGTGCGGTACATTCATTAATAGTACCCTTTCCGGCAAGTTCGAGCATATTAGCAGCAAGGCTGATGCAGACATCATAAAGCGGACCCTTCACCTTGCCCTGAAGCAGCTCCACAGCCTCCTTGACCTCCAGAGCGTTGCCGACATTCGCACCGAGTGGACTATCCATATCTGTGACCATAGCGCGGCATTTCTTACCGGCAGCAGTACCCACGCTTTCCATGAGGCGTGCGAGGTGTTCAGCGTCCTCACGGGTCTTCATGAAAGCGCCGGAGCCGCACTTCACATCGAGGAGAAGGCAGTCGGCATTGAGAGCGAGTTTTTTGCTCATGATACTTGCGCAGATAAGGGGAATACTGTCCACCGTACCTGTCGCGTTGCGGAGAGCGTACATTTTTTTATCAGCGGGACAAAGCTCACCGCTCTGCGAGATGATAGAGAAGCCGGTCTTATTGACTATTTCGGCGAATTTCTCGAAGGGCAGCTCAGTCCTGAAGCCTTTGATACTTTCGAGCTTATCGATAGTACCGCCGGTATGGCCGAGACCCCGACCTGACATTTTAGGGACAGCCACGCCGCAGGAAGCCGCGATAGGGCCGATAACGAGGCTGGTCTTATCGCCGACGCCGCCGGTGCTGTGTTTATCGACGGTTATCCTGTTGATCTTGCTTAGGTCGAGAATATCGCCGCTGTCGCGCATAGCGAGGGTAAGGCAGACGGTCTCCTTATCGGTAAGGCCGTTAAGGCACACAGCCATTAGCCATGACGCCATCTGGTAGTCCGGGATATTCCCGTTAGTGAAATTCTCAACGAGCCAGCGGATCTCCTGTTCTGACAGCTGTTGAGATTTTTTTGTTTTACTTATAATATCGATGATGTTCAAGCATTCCACCTCCTATACGATAATTTTACCATATTCTGAACAAAATATCAATAGTTTCCGTGAAATAATCTATATAAACCTGAGTATCACCATACACAGCACGAAAGGTACGCCGAGAACAGCACTTCCGCAGAGGTTGAAGGCATTCAGCGGGATCTCCGCACCGACGAGTGGAGCGCAGCGCTGAACGATAAAGAGAGCAGCCAGACCTGTCAGCGTACCGGTAAGGAAACGTGCGATACGTCTGCGGCTTTTCTTATAATAGATGAACATAGCGAGTACAGCAGCAGCGCAGGCTGCGACGAAAACCATATCAGCGGTCATATCACACCTCACATCAGTATGTATCCGAGGGCGATGAGGAGCTTTTTATCTCCGCCCTCATAGAGCAGCAGAAGCAGCACAGCAGCGATTAGCAGCTTATCAGCATCGAGACCATCGGACAACAGACCGCCCAGCAGGTCAGACAGCTGCTTGCTGTTATCATTTGCAGGAGCATCAGCCGGCACATCAGGCAGCGGCGGAATATCCCTGACCTCATCGCCGGAGTAATGGGAGCTGCTCACCGCGGACCGTCTGTGCATTTCATTAGAGCGCCTGATAGCGTCCTGTCTCATTCTGTTCATTTGTCTGCGGTCGAGCTCAGCCATTATTACACTCCCTTACTATAGAATATCTTTGAGCAGTCCGCTGTCCTTAGCGGCGCTCCACAGCGCCAGCAGTTTCAGTATCTTCACGGCTTTATCGGCGCGTTTCTGACGTTCCGGACTGAGATGGGGTTTAAGGGCGAGGATAAGACCGGTATTCTTATCGTTCTGAGAAAGGCTTCCGGCGAGACCGGAGAGCTTCATGATAGTTCCCATATCCGGCAGACCGTTGGAATTATTCTCAGAGCCCTCTGCCGGAGCCTCGCCGCCGTTCATGAGCATACCGGCGAGCTCTGACAGCTGCCTGACGCTCTCCTCATCGGACAGCAGATCCGTAAGTTTTCCGGCAATATCCTCCACAGCGCATCACTCTCCCGACAGTTTTTTATACAGAGCCTTAGCCTGCGGAGTACTCATGAGCTTCTCCACCAGCTGTGGATTGCTGACCGCCTGCCGGAACTTGGCGGCATCATTCTGATCCATAGCGGAGAGGGCGCTGTCGAACTTACCCTCCTGCAATTCTCTGCGCAGCTGTTCTGGTGGAACGCCGATCTTACGGCTGACCACACTGAGCAGACCGGAGAGTTTATTGGGATCGATATTCTTCTTATCCATAGAAAGGACCTCCTTAAAGATTCCGCAAAGCAGCAGCGGATTGATTACAATACAGTAATAAATATTGTTTTTTCGGAAAAAATATGCTATAATGAATGAAAACATTCATTATAAATTATTCAAATACCCTTGCAGATACGCAAATCGAAGATTTGCTCCCTGCAATCGGGTGATTACAGCATAACGCCCTGCTTTTATGCTGTAATGAATGAAAACATTCATTATAAACTATTCAAACGAAAGGTGGCAGCGACACCATGAAGATCATCGTAATATCCGACACTCACGGGGATTATCGCCGTCTTGAGAAGGTATTTCTCCGTGTACCGGACGCAGAATGGTACATACATCTCGGTGACGGGGAGCATGACCTTGACCGTTTCATCATTGAGCACAGCGAATACACAGAAAGAGTGATACACGTAGCCGGAAACTGTGACACAGGGAGTCTGAGTCCGGCGACATTTGAGCTTCCGCTGCCGGGGCACAGGATATTTGCGACACACGGTCATCACTACGGGGTACGGGGCGGACTGGGATCGCTGAAAACCGCAGCAATAAGCCGCGGCTGCGACATAGTGCTGTACGGACACACTCATATCCGCTGCAACAAGACAGAGGACGGGCTGTACATCATGAATCCCGGAAGCGCCGGAGCACCACACGACGGAACGAAGCCTTCCTTCGGACTGATAGACATATCTTCGGCAGGGATCCTCATGAACATCGCTGATATATGATATGCAACCAATATGAATAATGATAATAACAACAGAGAGCGGAACCTTCAGTTTGACAGCTGCCGCCGTGAACTGAAGAGGGTAAACAAGCTGTACTCGGTCATCTTTGTCATCACGCTGATCTGGACCCTATCCATAGTGATCTACACGCTGCTTGACTCAGTGAGGGCAGTCATGATGAATGATTCAATGATAGTGCATACTCTGGGCGGGATAGTATTCCCGATAGCGTACTTTGCCTGTACAGTGATGGCATCGGTGAACAAATCGCGGACGCTGACACTTGCATCGCCGATCTTCACAGGAGTAGGATTAGCAGCAGGGCAGTTCAGCAATAACGAGGCATTAACAGTGCTGAGCTTTATGATGGGACCGGTATCCCTGATAATATGCGGAGTCATGCTGTACCTGCACCACAGATACGACTGGCTGAGTCAGCAGGAGGGATTCCCGCACTTTCAGCAGCTTCTTGACGAGCAGCAGCAGATATACCGTGGAGAGCGGGAAAATCCGGTCTGTATCCCTAAGACATACGAAGAAGTAAAGCGAAGGGAAAACGGCAGCGACATGGACGAAATACTGGCAGATACAGCAGATCTCGAACCTAAGAAGCAGGAAAAGAACAACTACATGGACGAACTATAACAGGAGGAATAATAATGTTAGACGAACTCAGCAGGAATTACTGTGCACTTGGCAGGTGCAAGAAGATATATGTGGGACTTCTCATAGCGTATCTGCTGCTTTTTTTGTATAATCTGGGCGGATTCATATCGATCATAGTACTTGGAGCGGCGATGGCGGTGGAGTATTACGGGATATACGCCCACAAGGACTGGGCAGCAATAGCAGGACCGGCGATATGGCTGTTTTTCGGCTTAGCATCGGGCGCTCTGCCTTTGGGCGGAGCATTTGTGGGAATGACGATACTCCAGATCATCGTAGCAGCAGCAACCATACCGGTATGCATCATCAACAACCGGAAGTACCGCTGGTTAGAGGAGCAGCCGGGATACCCCTACTTCAATCAGCGATTTGAGGAGCAGAAGATAGATGCGACCCAGCACGACATAAAGCCGGATTACGTATCAAGGTATGAGAATATGCGAAAGACCGGGACCGCTGCCATGCAGGATTTCGGAGCAGCAGAAACGGACACAACCAACAGATCCGACAGCGGCAGCAGCGGATATATGGACAGCATATAAGAACCTGTCCACATAGGGATTCATGCACGTCTTTTCGTCAAATTTTGCCGGTGACTGCGTT
>CADBNS010000139.1 GCA_902796065.1 Ruminococcus flavefaciens | reverse complement strand
GGCTCCTCCTGCGGTATTTCCGGTGCCGGCGGTTCTGTGACCGGTGCAGCTGTGGTCTCTGCCTGTCTTTCGGGAGTCTGCGCTTCTGTCTGAGGCGCTTCTGCTGCCGGAGCTTCCGGTGCTGCGCTCTCCTGATGCTTCTCCGGTACTGCTACCGGCTTTATGGTCTTTATTCGGGTCGTAGTTACATTTACTGTCGTTTCTGCTTCTGTCTTAGCTGATGCAGCTGTCTCAGTTGCCGGTTCTGTTGCTGCCGGCTCTGTCGCCTCCGGAGCTTCTGTTGCCGGCTCTGTTACGTCATACTCATAGATTATTGAACTTGAATTGCTCCTGTTGTGCGGGTCCTCTACCGGATGACGGATCACATTCGTTTTCAGAACTGTTATGCCGACTACTGCGGCTGCACACATTCCCGATGCTGCAAAGGATATCCTGCGTATCTTATTTATACGTCTCTGACGCGCTTCTATGATCAGCTCACTTTTGTGAAAGACGCTTTCAGCTACTTCTTTATAATCCTTCATAAACGAATCCCTCCTTTTCCAGCTCTGCTTTAAGAGCTTTTTTCGCCCGATAGATCAGATTCTCTATCTGCCGCCGTGTTTTCTTCATTACATCGGCTGCCTCGGCATTGTCAAAGTTTTCAAAAAACACAAGATACAATACCTGTCTGTATTCCGGATTCAGCTTCTGCATTGCATGATGCAGCATCAGATTCTGCTCCGATTTTATGTAATCCGCTTCTACGTTCTCGGTGTCTGCCACGTCGTACATATCATCGATCGAAGAAGTCGGGTCCTTAGAACTCTTCCTCAGATAGTCAAGGGCGATGTTTCTCCCTACGGTATAAAGCCACGTTTTGAATGTACTCTTTTCCGAATACCGCGGCCGCTTTACCACAAGCCGCACAAACGTGTCTTCCATCAGCTCCTCGGCTATACCTATATTATTGACAAAGCTGTTCAGATACAGCGTCAGTCCATCTTTATAGTCACGGATAAGATCTACCATGCCGTCTTTTTCACCGGCAAGGAAACGGCGATAATTTATCGCACCGTTATCCATCCTTAACTCCTTTCCGAAGGAGGGGTGCCTTGTTGTTAATACTCCTTCATATTATTAGACGTAAAAAAAAGTGAAAACTCTCACTTTTTTGATCCTATTCTTTGATTTATGTCTTCAAAAAGCCGGTTTCCGGACGATAACCGCCTGACGGCGGTTATCGGGAATACATTTATTATATCGCATTTCAAAAAAAATGTCAATTTTTTTCAGTTTTTAGTGAGAGTTTTTCCATCTTCCTTCGTCTAATATAGTGAGAGGGAAAACATGAATTGTATATAGACATCATGTTAGTGACATTATCTTTTTTGCAATACCGTACATTTATTGCTCAGGGACATTGCGAGCGTCCCGCGGCAAAGACTAAGGCGGTCTTTGTACGGTATTGCTGCTTGTTTTTTTGAAATCACCATCTGTTAATTCCATTTCCATAAAACAAGGGTACTCATACAATTGAGTACCCTTGTTTCTATACTCCGTACTTCACCTTTATCCGCTGCAGCTTCTCTCCGAAGGGCTTACCAAGCAGATACAAAAACAGTACGTTGGACAGCACATACGACAACGTGTACGGTATCGCGGTCTGCAATGCCGCCAAGTACAGCTTTATGCTGAATCCTCTGTTGTACCACAGCACCGTCCAGATGTCCATGATGAATGAATAGGCTATGCCGGATACTGCACCGTATACTATCAGCAGTATCCGGCTTTTTTTCAAAGGTTCTGACAAGTATCCGGCTATCAGACCTATTAGTCCCCACGCAAGCATCTGGAATGCTGTCCACGGTCCCTGTCCGAAGTAGATGTTGGACAGTACTGCGGACATTGCTCCCACAAGAAAGCCGGTCTCTCCTCCAAGATATATGCCCGATATTATGGTCAGTGCTGCTACCGGTTTCAGTAAAGGTATGAATCTGCCGGCAAAACACAGCGCTGTCATTATGGCTGCTATTACCTCCCGCCGTGTTCCGGTATTCTTCCTCTCATAGCCTGATGCGAATACCAGCAGCGCCATTATCGCCACTCCCATGGATATGATGATATGCTTGTTATGGTCGAATACCAATGCTCCGGCTGTGACCAGTGCCGGTACGGCTGCGAAGGGTACCACTACCTTTATGAAGCTCCGCAGCTCCTTGCTCCGGATAACTATCATTCACCGCACCTCCTGCCGTTGAGCCTGCACAGCTCTGCTGCCTGTTCTGCCGTTACAGCCCTGTCGTAGTATCCACGGGTCATTCGGCTGGCAGCTGTGGTGTAGAAGCTGTTGCCGGAGAAAAATTCAGCCGGTGTTCCGCAGGATACTACTCTTCCGCCAAAAAACAGTCCGCAGCGGTCGGCACACTCTGCCGCGAATTCTACATCATGGGTAACTGTCACTATGGTAACTCCATCCGCTTTCAGCCTTCGCAGTACCTCTGTCATACGACTGCGGGAATATGCATCAAGTCCCTTGGTCGGCTCGTCCAGCAGAAGCAGCTTCGGCTTTGCCGCAAGTACCTTCGCAAGTGCCGCAAGCTGCTGCTCTCCGCCGGAAAGGTCGTAGGGATGCTTGTCCAGCAGGTGACTTATATCATACGGCAGAGCATTTACATCTGCCCCTGCATCCTGAAGCTCCTCGCGTACCGTGTTCTTCAGGAATACCGTCTGTACGTCCTGCGGCAGCATTGCCAGACACTCATTGTACAGTGTCCTGTTTCTGTACTCCTTCAGCTTCCTGCCGAATACCTTTATCCTGCCGCTGTATATCCTTACAAGCTCTGATGCGGCTTTCAGCGTGGTAGTCTTTCCGCTGCCGTTGCCGCCAAGCAGACAGAATATCTCTCCGCTGTATACCGTCAGGTCCAGTCCGCTCAGTACGTCCTCCGACTCACGGGTGTACCTGAAATATACGTCCTTCATCTCCAGTGCCGGCTCAGATGAATGACTGTAGGCAGCATCAGGCAGACTGCGCTGCCCGTTGCTGTAGTTCTCCTCTATATACCGTCTTCCGCCACGTACCGTCAGCGGACTGGCTCCGCTGTGTTCAAGTGCGCAGTATATTCGCGCTGCTGCCGGCATTCCGCACATTATCTCACTCCGTCCGCGTATGGACGTTATGACCTCCTCCGGTCTGCCGGAGTGGGTAAGATGCCCGTCCTCCAGCACCATCAGCCTGTCACATACCGGTACTACGTCCTCAAGTCTGTGCTCTACCATCAGTATCGTCAGCGAAAAATCCTGATTCAGCCGTTTCAGTGTTGCTATGAAGTCCGATGCGGCTATGGGGTCCAGCTGGGCGGTAGGCTCGTCAAGTATGAGCAGCTCCGGCTGCATCACCAGCACCGATGCAAGGTTAAGCAGCTGCTTCTGTCCGCCGGAAAGCTGGGATACGTCACTGTCAAACCACTCGCCTATACCGAAATAGCTCGCCATTTCTGCTGTGCGCCGGGCTGTCTCCTCCTGGGATATGCCAAGATTCTCCAGACCGAATGCCAGCTCGTGCCATACCTTGTCCGTAACTATCTGCTGCTCAGGCTTCTGCATCACAAATCCTATTGCACTGGCTGCTGTCCTGTCGTCCAGAGTTTCGGTATCCCTGCCCATGAAGCTGACTGTGCCGCACCTCTCGCCAAGTGGTGTAAGTTCACGCTTAATCATGCGCAGAAGTGTGGATTTGCCGCTGCCTGTACCTCCGCACAGTACTGCGAACTCCCCCTTTTCCAGTGTGAATGATACGTCCTCTATCGCTGCTGCCGAACACATCGGATATTTAAAACTCAGATCCCTGACTGCAAGTATTTCCACCTTATCCTGACCTCCGCTTCTACTATGACCGGCATCAGCAGCATTATTCCATATGCCGCTGTGCCTGCTGCTCCGGCTATGCCGCTGATACTGCCCCTGACTACCGGATAAAATGTGAACTCCACTGAATCTGTGACTATTGCTGCTATCGCAGCTCCAAACAGTATCAGGTCTGCTGCAAGGAATACTATGTCTTCTCCGCGAAGCCTGTAACGTGTAAAGCTCGTCCGCCTGCCTGTGCCGTATCCGCGGGCTTCCATGCTGTCCGCCGTGATTATGCCGTTCTCCAGCGCCCACGTGACTATTATGGAGAATATCCGCATATTTCCGCGTATATCGTCTACTATGTTGTCGTCCTTATATGCTCCCATAGCTCTCTGCGCATCGTGTACCTTCTCTGCCTGACCCTTGAACAGCGGTACGAATCTCAGCGCCATTGACAGTACCAGTGACAGCTTCGGCGACAGTCTGCCGAATATGTGCAGCAGCTTGTCACTGGTCATTATACGGGTGAAATTGCGGAACCAGTAAAGTACCCCCACTATCATGGCTGCTGAGTTTATTCCGTAAAGCAGCGCCTCCAGCGTGACCGGATTGTGGTTCATTACAAACAGCACCGTAACTCCGTTGTGGGATACCAGCGGATTGGCTGCCGCAAGTACGATGAACAATATCAGGAAGAATAAATGGGACTTCATGTGCTGTCTGCCGTTGAGGACTATATTGTAAATTACCCCGGTAAACAGCGTTATTGCTGCTATTATCGGGTGTCCGCAGAACATCGCCACGGATAACACCGTTACAAAGAATACTGCTATCACTACAGGATCGTATTCAGAAAAACTCCGCATTTCACTCTTCCTCCAGATCGTAGCCAAGCTCACAGGTGTACAGCCAGTCTATTACGTCACCGTCGCTGAGTACGTACTCACCGCAGTTCACTGACGGCGATACGCCGTTCACATGATATATCCAGCCGGAAAGATCTCCGTATTCCAGCTCGTAAAGGTAGTTAATCCCTGATATGTATACATTTCCATGTGCATTTCCGGCTCCTCCGCTGTTCTCGACCTGTATGCCGTATGTCTTTGCCGCATCTGTAAGAACGTCAAAGACTGTGTCTCCCTCGGATATGGAAAACTCCGCATTGTCAAGTATCACTCCGTCTGCCGGCACGTACTCCGAATCCGTCTTGCCGACTATGGTATCGCACCGTATGGACATTGTTACTGTACCGTATGCGTCCTCCCTGACTGCGCTGCTTCCGCTGTAATACTGCTCTTTGGTCTGAATATCGGTAAACAGCACTATCACTGTGCATACCGATGCCGCAGCTGCTACTGCTATCATATTCTTCCGGCTGCGCTTTCCGGCTGCATACAGCGCTATGCCCGTCAGCAGAGCTATACCCCATACTGCTGCAATTGCTATGGGTCTGTAGCCTCCGGCCGTGCTGCCTGATTCCGCAGCTTCTGCAACTGTAACTGGCTGCACAGCTGTACTGTCCGCGGTGGACTCAGCTGATACCAGAACTGTCGCTGACACTGATGATGACACTGTGCTGCGTGATGCTGCCGATGATGATGTGCTTATCGTTGATGTAACTGCCGATGAAACCGTTGTTGATGCTACGGCAGCTCTGCTTCCGGAAGTCTGTGTTGATGCCGGTGATTCGATCTGCGGCGCAGCTTCGCTGTGTCCCGACTGCTCACCCTCCGGCTGGATCGTTTCATGAACACTGTTTCCGTCAGGGTCAGCCCTGTCCATGATGAACATTGGTCCGCCGCCCTCCATCATGCGCCGGTAGGCTGCAAGGGAGTAAAGGCTCTGCATGGTCGCTCCGTCATTTGATGCTCCGCCGGGAGTGTGGCTGAAGCTGCCGTCTGCCAGCTGGAACGATGCTATACCGTCTATCAGCGTATTTCCGTCCTTTACGAATCTGCTGTCCTGCTGACAGTCGATACCAAGCGCAGACACTGCCATAAGCACCTGCGCAGTACTCTCCGGATTCTCAGTTCCAAAGCTGGTATAACCGCCGTTGCTCAGCTGCTTGGCTGAGAGAAAATCCAGTCCGCGTTCAACTGCTGCTGCCACATCTCCGTTACTGCTGTAATACGGCGCCAGTGAGTTTATGGTCATCGCCGTAACATCTATATCGCCGCGGTCGCCCATTATCGCCCAGCCGCCGTCTGCAAACTGCATGGACAGCAGCGTATCCGTAACTCCCTGTATATCATACCGCTCACCGGTAAAGCCGTTGTTCAGCAGATGCAGTCCGTATATCCAGCTCATTAGTCCCAGCTCATCGATTGAATCATCGATAGTACGGCTTATGAAGCTGTCGCTGCTGCCGGATGCTATCAGCGCAAGGGCTATCTTCTCACGGGCTGTTGCTGATGACGGCGCCTTGTTTTCGCTGATATACCGCTCAAGACTGCGCCTGTATGAGCTCATGTCATATCCGCCCATCTGGCTGACTGTTATGGCGTACCACTCCGCAGTCGTACCTGCTCCGTCCGTGAGGCCTCCGTCTATCCATTCCTGTATACCCCCTGCTCCGGCTTCGTTCAGTTTATACGAAACGATACCGTCGATGAGGTCCGTTACCTCACCGACGGTATATTCTGCTGCTGCGGCACTGTTTGTTACTGCGCCAAAGCAGATCGTAATTGTAAATATAAGGCTGATATACAGGACTGTCAGCTTAGTCCTCATGTCTGCGTCTTAATGCAAACGCACATACTACTGATGCTCCGATAACTGCAACGGCTGCACCTGTTCCTGCATCACCTGTCTTTGGTGAGCCGGATTTGCTTGCTGCTGCCTTAGTTGTTGTTGCAGCCTTTGTTGTAGTGGTCGTTACTGTAGTTGTGGTAGTAGTGGTCGCAGGTGCCTCAGTTGTGGTAGTCTCAACTGCTTCTGTTGTTGGCTCTTCAGCTTCCGTTTCACTGCCTGCAACATTTAATACTGCTGCCGGAGGTACTATCTTTACTGTATCAGATACGTCGTAAAGCGCACTGATAACGTTCTTTCCGCTCTTTTCTGCCTTTACCTTTACCTTGCCCTCTGCATCTGTTACAAGATCAGTCTCCTCACCGTTTACAGTGATCTTTGCTCCTGATACTGTCTCAGGTACAGGAGCATAGTTTTCATCGAATACTATCCTGTACAGTGTGAGCTCCTTTTCCTCGCCGGCTTCTACATCCTCTGTGTATGTGTCGAAATAGCTGTACTTATCGGCAAATGTCTTTGTATCCCTGAATATGAATGCATTGAGATAGCTGCCGTCCTCTATGGGGTCGCTTACGCCGTTTGACATTTTATTGTTCACATAGAATCCGTAGTTGATACCGTTATCAACTCCCCAGAGCTTCTGAAGCTCCAGTCCGTATGTGCCCTGTCCTATCCTGACACCATCTGCTCCGCCGCTGAATTTATCTGCGTGTGTGCAGTAAAGTGCATCTGCTACTGTCAATGTTCCGTCCTTGTCATAATCAGTTACGTCAATACTCTCCTGTGACAGCACAAGGTTTCCCTCTGCATCTGCAATTGTTACGTTTACCTTGATGCCGTCGCCTTCTGCATTCGCAGATAATGCACCCATGAATGTGCAGGCTAAAAGGGCTGCTGCTGTGATCGCCATACTTCTCTTCATTTTTCATCTCTCCTTGATTTATTATATAAAAACGCCATGTGTTCTTCACATGGCGCAGTTATCCGTACATACCCTTTCCGAGCCTATTCCGGCTGCGCTCCCCGTAACCGGGAACGTTTTTGCTCAGCAGCCGCAGGCGACCCGACTTATGCAAATGCAAATACGGTAGTGAACGCTGCGCCGGATTCCCACCGGTCTTCTCCTGTGATGGCTGCAATATTCTGTTATACCTGTTCCGGCTTCCGGGATCTCATGACCCTGCTCCTTGCCAGTACGTATATCACATACCCGACCGCGCACCCTGCGGTGTTCAGTATCAGGTCGTCAACATCCGATGTCCTTCCATAGAACGGAAGCTGTATCAATTCGATACACAGTGACATAAGCGCACCTGTTCCTATGACCTTCCATGCCTTGTCCATATTCCTGTATACTACCGGCAATACTACACCTGTAGGTATGAACATAACAACATTTCCGATGATGTTTATGTATACATCACGTTTCAGATCATAATTCGTAATGCCCACGAAGGGTATCAGGTTCAACCTTAAAGGGAATACCCTTGCTCTGCTGAATAATAACGGTCTCACACTTCCGTTCAGCCTGTCGAACGGATAGAGGGTGTACCTTATTATAACTGCGATATTCACATACATTAACAGCAGCTTTATCTCACGCTTCCAGTCTATCCTCCTCCGGTATACACACAGTGACACACGTATCACTATCCAGATGACAGCAAGCAGTATCTCACCTGCTGCGAACGATATACTTTTCATCCTTTCACTCTGCTTTCCGACAGTGACACATTACTGCCAAAACTAATTTTATTATTATTATATCACTATACCCCCATATTGTCAAGAATTACATTTGTCACTGTCAAAGTGACTGTCAGCATCTTACTATTTCTGCTCTGTAATGGTATCATATAGGTACAGTAAAACAATACTCCATCAGAAAGGGTGATGATCATGTTATACGTTGATTCCTTTATCAGTGTCCTGTATATCATTGCTGTACTCTCACTTCCTATAACTATCCCGCTTCTTGTGATCTATGACAAGAACAGAACACGCAAAAAGAATGCGATGCTCCTTGCCGCACAGAATGAAACTGTCGAAGAACAGAGCTGCAATGAAACCCCTAAGCCCAAAAAGCATATACAGTTCTCATCGTCATCTTTCATGCTCATGATCGGTACAGCGCTGGTAATACTCTCAGGTATCGCATTCGGTGTGGCAAACTGGGTAAAGACTACTCCTACAGGCAGAGTTTCTATCATTATGATCGCTGCCGCAGCTTCTTTCGCTGTAAGTACTCTGTTCCGCAAAGTCCTGAAACTCGAAAGGACCTCCGCTGCATTCTACTGCGTCGGCACTGTATTCTCTGCTACTGCTCTTATTACTGCCGGCTTCTACAAGCTCATGGGCGACTGGCTGGCTGTGAACGGTGAAGGCTTCGGAATGCTGCTTGCACTGTCCTCCTTTACTGTAAGCGTCCTCTCTCTCATCGGCGCTAAGATGTACACCCACAAGGCTCTCAGCTACACTGGACTGCTGGCAATTTCAGCAGGTATGCTGTTCATGACTGTTCAGACTGCTGATGATCCCTGTCATGCTGTGGGAGCCCTCATTATCATGCAGGCTGCTATTACAGCTGTCTTCCACCTTTTCGGAATGGATAAGCATTTTCCTGATTACATTCCGGTTAAAAACGCCGCGGACATAACCTCAGCATTATACGGCGGTCTCTCACTGGCATACGCTCTTGCTACTGTTCTTTCTCCCGATACCGGCACATTTCTCGTCCTCATAACTCTCCTCGTCCAGACTATCGTCTACGGCGTGAAGATGCACAGTCCGGTACTCCACGGATTCCGCTCTGTCATCGCTGAGATAACTGCTTTTGCTGCTGCATTTGCGGTAAGCAATGGAAATCCTGATACTGCGGCTATATTCACATTCGGTCTGCTGGCAGTTATTATCTTTGCTGCCGATACGCTCATACCGGTGATCCGCACCAGATTCTCCCTCATACTCTCACTTTCAGTTGTTTTTATCGGCGGTATCATCAACTCCTCAGAACACGATGCAATGTGCTGCACGATCGGTATCATCTCCGCTTTAGCGATCTACGCTTACTCAGTTTACAGCAAGGAAAGAGTTTCCGCCGGATTTTTCGGCATACTCTCCCCTGTCATTCCGATACCTCTCTGTTTCAGCATAGACTATATCATTTTCCATAACGCCAACAGCTCACACCTGACCGTTTCTATCATTATCACAGCTGCGTTTTTCATCGCTGCTGCTCTCATCATATCTTCCGTCATGAAGAAAAAGAGCCTTGCAGTTTACTCCGGAATGGTTGCTTCCGCAGTTATGCTGTTCCTGCTTGCTAATGAAGAAGAACACCTTGTCCTGATAATACTCGCTGCTATCGCTCACCTCTTCGTTTCTGAACGATTCAAGGTCAACTGGACTGCTTTCGGTTCATCAGCTGTTATTATCGCTGCCGTTTCAAAGCTCATTGACGATATATCTTTCAGCAGCGACAGAACTTACGCTCTTTTCTTCTTCGCAGTATTCATCGCATTCATGGCTGTATCAAGATTATTCCACCACAGCGGTCTGTTTATCAGGTCCAACGACAGATTATCCATCGATACCATTCAGCTCATGTCTTGGATGTTTATCCTGTTCAGCTGCACAGACTGCGATTATGCCGGATTCGTAAAGACTCTCGCACTCACCGCTTACCTTGCAAACTTCGTCAGAAAGAATACTGATAAGAATACCGCTTCCGTGATTTATACCATCTCAGTCATTACTGCTGCTTTCGCCGTTATTACCCGTCCTTTCAGCTTCTTTGCAAACGATATGATAGAGTACAAAACAAACCTCGCTGTTATCGCTTTAGCCGGTGCTGCATTCTCACTTATCTGGAAAAACAAGAACAAAGCAGTACACGTTATCTCCTCCGTTACCTACCTCATCGCTTATGCCGGTCTTATAGCTGACGCTATACACTTCCATTCTGCCGGTAATACCATCTTCGTACTCAGTGTTACTGTCGGTATTCTCCTGCTCTCCTTCTTCTGCAGAAACAAGACATGGTTCACAGCTTCGTCTGTATCCCTCATAATCATTACACTCTGGTCCTCAAGAGAATACCTCAAGTCACTTAACTGGTGGGCTTACCTCTTCATCGCCGGTATGATCCTCATTGGTGCAGCCGCTGTCAATGAGTACCTCAAAAAGAAAGGCAAGACTATTCGCTCTGCTGTAAACGACAAGTTCAACGGCTGGGCTTGGTAACAAAAAAAGGGACGTACTCAGGTACGTCCCTTTCAGAACCTGTCCACATAGGGTGAATGTACGGATTTTCAGGCAAAATTTGACGAAAAGACGTGCATGAATCCCTATGTGGACAGGT
>CADBNS010000138.1 GCA_902796065.1 Ruminococcus flavefaciens | reverse complement strand
GTTTTCCGTTGAAAAGAGCCCTTTTTCCGCCCCCTTATGAACGATGAACGACCGGATTTTGTAGGGGACGCCGCCCCCGGCGTCCCGCCTGTCTTTCCGCAGAAAATGTATGGGCGGAAATCATCCGCCCGAAATCCTCATTCCTCACCGAGCCCCAGCACCCGATGCAGCGCCTTCTTCCAATCGGAGTAAGCCGCCGCGTCCTCAGGAGAGGGCTTTCCACCGCCGCAAATCGCGGAATACAGCCTTTTCCCGGCGTCAGCCCCTTCCTGAGGGAGTTCCTTTCCGTCCAGCGCCGGCAGACAGACCTCACCGCAGCTTATCTCGAAGCAGCCCACAGGCGGAGCGCCGCCGCAGTCGGTTATCAGCAATTCTTCCGGAGACAAAGGCATTTCCCGGAACTCCAGCCTCATACCCGGCGGCAGCAGCACCTCCGCCTCCTGAGACTTAGCGTATTCCGGCAGCACCCTTGCCATATCCAGGCAAGGGGAGCCTTTTTTTATGCGGAACTTCATCAGAGCGATACCCTTTCTGTCCCGGTAATCCGAGAGGAACCCGGCGGTGGAAGTGGAAGTAAAGGACACCGTCCGCCCGGCCTTCCGGCTGATAAGGAAGTCCGACCACCTCTCCACCCGGAAGGTCACCATATCCCTTTCGGCTCTGCACTCACGGAAGGCGGAAAACAGCTCCCCGTAGATCTCCAGAAGCCGTCCGGTGTCATCGAGGATATGAGGATTAAGGCGCTTTCCCTCCGAAGCCCTTGCGCACTCGGTAGAAACGCCGCTGTACAGCAGGGAATTGAGCACCAGATAGGCCTTCGGGTCGCCCCAGAATGGGTCCCTGCCCGAAACATCGCCGATGTAGAATCGGATAGCCCGGAGCTGTTTATCCGTCATAGTCAACCTCCTTATTTCTTGCCGAAGAGTTTTTTCTTAGGTGAGCCGCCCCTGTTATTCAGGTCATTTTCGATATTCTCAGCCCAGTCCGGAGCGATAGCGCAGCCTGCACGGGCAGCGGACAGGGGAGCAGCAATGCTCTCGAAGACAGTTGCGGTGCCCATTTCATCTGCGCAGTAATTAGCAGCGCGGTCTCTGGAGATACCCACTTTTCCGGCCACTTCCACAGCGTCGATATTAGCGCCGATGAAGAGGAATTCCCAGCCGTACTTTTCCTTCTGACGGGAAATTTTACTCTTGATATCCTTGTAGGAATATCTGCTGCTGGCGTTTTCCATACCATCGGTGATGATGACGAACATAGTATGCTCCGGCACATCTTCGGGGCGGGCGTACTTGTGGATATTGCCGATATGGTGGATAGCGCCGCCGATAGCGTCCAGCAGGGCGGTGCAGCCCCGGACGGTGTAATCCTCATCGGTCATGGGCTGTATCTCGCTCAGGGGCACCCGGTCGTGGAGCACCTCGCTGACGTTGTCGAAGAGGATAGTGGAGACCAAAGCCTCGCCGTCCTCTTTTTTCTGTTTGCGGATAAGGCCGTTGAATCCGCCGATAGTGTCGGATTCCAGACCGCTCATAGAGCCGCTTCTGTCGAGAATGAATACCATTTCAGTGATGTTGTTTTTCATAATACTACCTCCGTTCAGGTCGCGGTGTTTTCTTCTGTGATTATAGGCAACACCGCACAAAGCCCGCCTGACGTCTTTGTACTGAATCTGCTTGGATATTTTCCGTCATCTTGCACAGAAATCCCTTGACGTACGTCAGTATGTCTGCGGAATTTCTATACAATCTGACGAAAAATCTCACGGCGCATCTTCAGCACAATCTTTGTGCGGTATTGCCTCATGTTTTTCTGACGCAGATATATTTTCTTTATGTTGAGCATTGGTTGGCTAAGTTTAGTTGGGGGAGCAATATTTACTTTTTGTAATAGATCGGGAGGTTTGTTTATGCATTTCCATAAATTCGCGGCAGCTGCTCTGACTGCTGTTATCGGCTGCTCTGCTGTCGGCTTTGCTCCGGGTGTCTGCACTTATGCGGCTTCTTCTGTCACTTTCAATGACTTCGATTTGTCTGTCAACGGCGGTGAGCCTATCCGCGGTGTCGATGTCTCTTCTGTCCTGTCCCTCGAAAAGGCCGGCGTTAAATTCTATAACGAGCAGGGGAGTGAACAGGATATTTTCCGCACCCTTTCTGATAATGGCGTCAACTATATCCGCGTCTGGAATGAGCCGTGGGACAGCAATGGCAACGGCTATGGCGCCGGTAACTGCGATCTCCATACCGCTGCCGAGATCGGCAGACGTGCTGCCGCTTACGGTATGAAGCTCCTCGTCGATATTCAGTACTCCGATTTCTGGGCTGACCCCGGTAAGCAGACCCGCCCTAAATACTGGGCTAAACACGATCACAATACCCTCAAGGGTGAGATTTACAAGTACACCAAATGGGTCCTCGAAACCGTTCGTGAGGGCGGCGGCGACATCGGTATGGTGCAGGTCGGCAATGAGACTAACTGCTTCTTCTGCGGCGAAAAGGATATGTATAAGATCTGCGACCTCTTCGCAAGCGGTAACAAGGCTGTCCGCGATTTCGACCCCGATATTCTTATCGCTCACCACTTCGCTAACCCAAATAAGACCGACTATTACCAGTGGTACGCTCAGGTCATGAATGAGTGCGGTCTCGATTACGATGTGTTCGCTACCTCATATTACCCCTACTGGCACGGTACCCTAAGTAACCTCACCGGTGTTCTCAAAAGTATCGGCGATAAGTACAACAAATACGTTATGGTCGCGGAGACCGCTTACCCATATACCAACGACGACGGCGATAACTTCAACAATGCCGTTAATCAGTGGTCAGAAAATGTCACCCTCAATTACCCCATTTCTGTTGAGGGTCAGGCTCAGTGCCTTACTGACGTTTTTAAGGCTGTGGCTGATACCGGCAGACATGGTATCGGTGTGTTCTACTGGGAGCCCGCTTGGCTCGGCGTTCCCGATATTTCCTACCAGCAGCAGGCTGAGCTGTGGACTAAGTTCGGCTCCGGCTGGGCTACTGACTACGCTAAGGAGTACGATAAGGACGTCGATAAGGCAGGCGGCTCTTCCTACGATAATCAGGCTTTGTTTGATTTCCACGGCAAGCCTCTGGACTCTCTGAAGGTGTTCGGCAATATCTACCCGCGTAATGAAAAAACTCCCGTTACCGAGACCACCGAGGCGAAAACTGTCCTCCGCGGTGACATGAACGGCGATGGTATCGTCAATGCTTTCGATATGGTACTGCTGAGAGCTCTGGTCTGCGAGGGCGGCAGCGATGATGCCGGCGATCTCAATCAGGACGGTGAGACCGGTGTGGCTGACCTCATTCAGCTCAGCAGATTCTTGCTGAATGATAAATAATGATACGAATTGAGCCGGTATCCTGCGATACCGGCTCTTTTTTACTCTGTAACGTATTGCTCTGCTTCGCTTACCAGCTTTATGTCCACAAGTGCATCTATCAATGTTCCGCTTTCTGTATACTCCTCGGAGAATACCTTTCCATCTGTGCGTATCCGGTTGATAAATGCCGTTTTGTCATACGGTACGTTCAGCTTCATTCGCTTTGCCGTCTCCGGAAGATTACGCATGATGCACTCCAGAAGTGCGTCAAAGCCGTTGTGATGCTTCGCACTTATCATCACTGTATTCTCATTCTCGAATACTGTATCAGGCTCCAGCGCCGCGTCGCATTTGTTCAGTACGTTTATCTGCGGTATTCCGTCACAGCCAAGCTCTGATAACAGCTGCGCCGTGACCTCAGCCTGCTGCTCACGCTCCGGTGAGGACAGGTCCTGTACGTTCAGGATTATGTCCGCTGCTGCGGCTTCCTCCAGTGTGGACTTGAACGCCTCTACCAGATTGTGGGGAAGTCTGCGTATCAGTCCCACTGTATCGATGAGCATTACGCTCCTGCCGTCCGGCAGCTCGATAGAGCGCGATGTGATGTCCAGTGTGGCAAACAGCTTGTTCTCAGCCAGTACTCCCGCATCTGTCAGCGCATTCAGCAGCGTGGATTTTCCTACGTTCGTGTAGCCTACTATGGCTGCGCAGAGTACTCCGTCCTTCTTGCGCCGTGAACGGGAGAACGTTCTGTGCTTTTTCAGCTCCTCAAGCTCCGCTTCAAGATAGGTTATCCTCTTGCGGATATGGCGCTTGTCAGTTTCAAGCTTCGTCTCTCCGGGTCCGCGTGTGCCGATTCCGCCGCCAAGCCTCGAAAGCGATGTTCCCATTCCTGTCAGTCGGGGCAGCCTGTATTTCTGCTGCGCAAGCTCTACCTGCAGCTTGCCTTCCTTAGTCCGCGCACGCTGGGCAAATATGTCCAGTATCAGTGTTGTGCGGTCTATTACACGGACATCAAGTATATTCTCAATGTTTCGTACCTGTACGCCTGTAAGCTCGTGGTCGAATATCACAAGCTCCGCTTCCAGCGCTTCAAGCTGCTCTTTCAGCTCTTCAAGTCTGCCGGCACCCATGCACGTTGCCGGATCGTAGGTCTGCTTCTTCTGTATCACTTCGCCTACTACTTCGGCATTTGCTGTTGATGCAAGCTCTGCCAGCTCTGATATTGAGGCTTCAGCGTCAAATTCTCCTGTGTCCACACAGGCAAGCACTGCCTTTACCGGCAGCTCCTCTGTCTTGTTTTCGTACATTGCTTTACCTCCGATCAGGTGTCAGTTACTTGATTCAAGTACCGGATCTCCGTTTTTATCATAGCTATATACGTCCTTATGCTTCTTCTCAGGATCGTATGAGTCTGCGTATTCCTCAGTCTTCCGGAAGGCTTTCAGCTTGCCGCCTTCCCAGTTGTACTCAACTGTGCGGTCGATATATCCAAGAGTATACTTCTCTATCATTGTATTGTCCGGTCCGGCTTCAAGCAGTCTGCCTACCTCATTGAGTGCTTTGTCTTCCGTGAAGTTTTCCTTCTCCGGATCGTATGTGTAGTACTCTCCGCGGTTCTCTGTGTGGCCGGAATAGTATATGAATATGTCATAGTATCCGTCAAGATTGAAATCACGGATAACTACATCACTGTCCTCCGGCGGTTCCGCTTCCGAATAGCTGAGCTGCAAGGTCTTTACTACCTTGTCGTCAAGCATTATATCCATCTTCGTGCCTGTGAATGAGTAGGAAAGCCTCTTTATCGGCGGTGCTGTCGTAGTCTCTGTGATGAGGGGAGTGAGCTTCGACGGATCCTCTGTCGTTGAGGTGAATACGACAAGTCCGTCGGCGTTTATATATTCTTCCGGTGCACGCTCTCTGCGCCCGCAGCTTGTTACTGCCGTCACTATGAGCAGCATCGGGAGGATCATTTTTTTCATTCCTCTTCCTCCGCACCCTTCGCAAGCTTTGCTATCTCCTCCGGTGTGAATACATAATTCCTGCCGCAGAAATGGCAGCTTACTTCGGTATCCTTGCCCTCAGCTGCTATGGATTCAAGCTCCTTTTTGCCTATGCTGATGAGCACTCTCTCTGTACGCTGACGGCTGCAGTCACATTTGTATTCCGGATGTGCTGTATCAAGCTCGTTGCCGTCAAGTCCCTTCAGCAGCATCTCTGCTATCTCCTCTGGTGTGACTCCCTCTGACAGCATCGTGGATATTGGTCTTATCTCTGCGATGTTCTTCTCGATCTGGTCTATGCACTTGTCGTCTGCAAAGGGCAGAAGCTGCACAAGATAGCCTCCGGCTGACTTTACTGACAGGTCTGTGTCTACAAGCACTCCCAGTGCGCACACCGTTGGTATCTGCTCGCTGGTGGCGTAATAGCTGACTATGTCCTCTGCTATCTCTCCGGATACCAGCGGTACTACTCCGACATACGGCTCACGAAGTCCCATATCCTTCACTACGGACAGTGTTCCGTTCCTGCCAACTGCTCCGGCTACGTCCAGTTTGCCCTGCGAATTCAGCGGTATCTCCACTACCGGATTGTTTACGCTGCTCTTTACGTTTCCGCGGCTGTCTGCTACTGCAACCAGCTGTCCGGTCGGTCCGTCTGCATCGATACGCAGTGTTATACTGTCGTCTTCGCCTTTCAGCATATATCCCATAAGCGATGCTGCTATGCTGAGTCTGCCAAGTCCGGCGGTCACTACCGCTGAGGTCTTGTGTATCTTCTCTATCTCAGATACTATATCCTTTGCATCAAGTACTGCTGCAAATGCTGATCCGTCAGCTGATATTGCTCTGTATAAATAACCCATAAAGTCAAACTCCTATTCGGTTTTTCGGCTTCTTGCCACGTATACTATGCGCTGTGATGTCTCTGTCGGAGGAAGAAACGTATCATCTCCGTATTTGCCTATGAGCTCAAGTCCTGCATCGTCAAGCAGCTGCTCTATGAGCTCCTCACTGTAGGCGTATTCCGAAAAATCATCTGAGCTCCTTATATACATATCGTTCTCTGTACGCTCGAAAAACTCAAGATGCATTTTTACTTCGTCTGTTTCCGGATCAAGTGTGTTCTCCCAGACGCAGTATACGTCCTCTGTCTCGTAAGTGAAGGTGTTGTCCGCAAGTATCCTGCGGTGCTTGTAGAGTGTATTCACATCAAATATGAACAGTCCCTGCGGTTCGGCAAACAGCGCTACCCGATCAAATACCTTCTTTACATCGTCTGCTGTTGACAGGTGATTGATGCTGTCAAGTGCACATATCGTTATGTCTATGGTACCAAACATATCTATATTCCGCATATCCTGACATAGATACTGTATCGCGGCTCCGCTGTCGAATTTCTTCTCTATCGCCATGCCAAGCATTTCGTCGGAATTGTCCACGCCGATCACATCGTATCCAAGACGTGCCATTTCCTCTGATATGCTTCCTGTTCCGCAGGCAAGGTCCAGCAGTATGCTGTCGCGGGTGGTTTTGTTCCTCCGGATTATTTCATGGAAGTACTCCGCCCGCTTCCGGTAGTCTATATTTGCTGTCAACTGGTCATAATACCGTGCAAATGCACTATATCCCGACATATTATCACTCCGTATCCGACACCGGTATCTCTTCCTGTCCGATAGTGGTGCCGTTTTCATCTACTATTATATGTACGCGCTTTGTCATCTTTTCTACGCCGTCAGTATACTCATAGCTCTCATCGTAGATCTGTCCGTCGTCTGCCTTGTAGATGATGCTTCTCGTTTTCAGTGAGAGGGCACTGTCCTTCCACTCGTATACCTTAGTCTCGTGATCGATTGCGTTGTTCCTTAAACAGAGTATAAGCTCCTTTTTCTCCGGGTCAGTTGTTATGCTGTACTGGATATTGTTAAGCTCTGTCCAGTCCTCGAAAAGACCTGTTGATGAATTGAACCGGAAATATTTTCCTGTTGTGTTCAGCGTGCCCACTGCTTCCGGTATGAAAAGGTCTACGTGATTGTCAAAGTCAAAATCTACTATCTGGAATAATGTCTCACGGTGCTCAGATGCCATTAATGCTTCTGTGTTTACGTCAAGATGCTGGATCTTCTTTCCGTTGGAGTAGATATTAACGCCTTTCTCAGATATGCCGAAACGTTCTGTCATCATTATGTCGTTGTTAGGCTCTGTGGTCGGTGCTGCCGTTGGAGGCTGGGTGGGGGGAGGAGTTGTTGCAGGCGCCTGTGTCGCCTTTGGTGCGCTGTTATTGTTGTTCGCAGGTCTTACGGGAGTTGCATTCGTTCTTCCGCCGTTTGACTTGGGAACTGTTGTGCGCTTCCCTGATGCATCTCCTGTGCCGGTAGTGTGTGCTGCAGTAGTTCTTGTGTTATCGCCCTTTGTCGATGCTTCGGTCGTTGGCTCTGTAAACACATCAGTTGCACTTTCATCCGTCGTCAGCTGGATCGTGTCAACTACCGGCGTATCTATAGTGTTTGATGTTGTGTCAACTTTTCCGCAGGCTGTGAGCATTGCCGCTGCTATTATCAATAAAGCATATTTTTTCATTATTTTCACCTCAAAACAAAGGGCGACTTTCAGCCGCCCTATTTCATTTTTTTGTTTGTTTACTGGTTATCCTTGCCCTTGCAGCACTTCTTGTACTTCTTGCCGCTTCCGCATGGACACGGATCGTTATCACCGATCTTATTTACTCGTACCGGCTCGTCTGAGAAACTGCCGTCACCTGCGCCTGCATTCGGTGCGTCAGGCTGTGCGACCTGCTCTCTCTCCGGTGCTACGTTCTCCTGGAGTCTGATAGTGAGAAGTGCACGTACTGTGTCCTCACGGATAGACTCTACCATTGCATCGAACATCTCAAAGCCTTCGTATCTGTATTCGATAACAGGGTTTCTCTGTCCGTATGAACGGAGACCGATTCCCTTCTTCAGCTCTTCCATGTCGTCGATGTGTGCCATCCACTTTGTATCAACTGTACGCAGCAGTACTACACGCTCAAGCTCACGGATAACGTCCTTGCCGTACTGAGCTTCCTTTGCTTCGTAGATCTCACCAGCCTTTGTGTTCAGCTCTGTGATGATCTCTTCCTTGCTTATTGTTCTGAGCTCATCTTCGTCATAATTAAGATCTGACGGAGTTGTCAGCCAGCCCATGAAGTACTCCTTCAGTCCTACCATGTTCCACTCATCACGGTTATCATCGTCAGCAAGGTATGTATTTACTGTTGTTGTGATGAGATCTTCCATCATCTTCAGGATGCTCTCGTGGAGGTCCTCTCCGTCAAGCACCTGTGAACGCTGCTTGTAAATGATCTCACGCTGTGTATTCATTACGTCATCGTAGTTCAGGACGTTCTTTCTGATGCTGAAGTTACGTCCTTCTACCTTCTTCTGTGATGACTCGATTATCTTTGTAAGTGACTTGCTCTCGATCGGGACTGTCTCATCTACGTTGAGCATATTCATCATGTTCTCAAGACGGTCGCCTGCGAAAATTCTCATAAGATCGTCTTCTACTGAAAGGAAGAAGCAGCTCTCACCCTCATCACCCTGACGGCCTGAACGTCCGCGGAGCTGATTGTCGATACGTCTTGATTCGTGACGCTCTGTACCAAGGATATAAAGTCCGCCGGCTTCACGTACCTTTACTGCCTTCTCCTTTACCTCAGCGTTGAACTTGTCGTAAAGCTCACGGTAGAGCTTTCTTGCTGCAAGTACTTCCTGATTGTCTGTATCTGCAAATCCGATAGCCTCTGTGATGATCTCCTCAGGGATCTCACGCTTCCTCAGCTCTGCACGCGCAAGGAACTCTGCGTTACCGCCGAGCATGATGTCGGT
Source organism: Ruminococcus flavefaciens (assembly GCA_902796065.1). Taxonomy (GTDB): domain Bacteria; phylum Bacillota; class Clostridia; order Oscillospirales; family Ruminococcaceae; genus Ruminococcus; species Ruminococcus flavefaciens_X. The sequence goes on along the minus strand of CADBNS010000138.1, from coordinate 7,611 downwards.
ACCACGGCCTGCCATGTTGGTCGCAATGGTTACTGCACCGTACTTACCTGCCTGTGCTACGATCTCCGCTTCCTTTGCGTGATGCTTTGCGTTCAGGACCTCATGCTTGATGCCCCTTCTCTTCAGCATTGCGGAAAGAAGCTCTGACTTCTCGATAGATACTGTACCTACGAGGATAGGCTGTCCCTTCTTGTTGCACTCGATGATCTTCTCGATGATCGCTGCATACTTGCCCTTCTCTGTTCTGTAGACCTGATCGTTGTGGTCGATACGGATTACAGGCTTATTGGTCGGGATAGCGATTACGTCGAGCTTGTAGATCTCCTTGAACTCGTCCTCTTCAGTCATAGCTGTACCGGTCATACCTGACAGCTTTTTGTAGAGACGGAAGAAGTTCTGGAAGGTGATCGTTGCAAGTGTTCTTGACTCGCTCTTGATCTTTACGCCTTCCTTTGCTTCGATAGCCTGGTGCAGTCCGTCATTGAAGCGGCGGCCAAGCATCAGTCGTCCGGTGAACTCATCTACGATGATGATCTCTCCGTCCTTTACTACGTAGTCAATGTCATTCTTCATGACACCGTTTGCCTTGATAGCCTGATTGATATGGTGTAGAAGGGTCATATTCTCAGGATCCATGAGATTATCGATCTGGAATGCCTGTTCTGCTTTCTTTACACCGCGCTGTGTGATCGTTGCAGTCTTTGCCTTCTCGTCTATGATATAGTCAGCTGTATCGCTGAGTGCGTCCTGATCTTCCTTGTCATCTACCTCTACGACAGTGATAGGTGTGAGCATCTTTGCAAAGCGGTCTGCTATTGTGTAGAGCTCTGTGGACTTGTCACCGCGTCCGGAAATGATAAGAGGAGTACGAGCCTCATCGATAAGGATAGAGTCTACCTCATCGACAATGGCAAAGTTAGGCTCACGCTGAACGCGCTCTTCCTTGTGTGTTACCATGTTGTCACGGAGATAGTCGAATCCCAGCTCGTTGTTTGTCGCATATGTAACATCGCAGTTGTATGCCGCACGGCGCTCGTCATTGGTGAGTCCGTGGAGGATACATCCGACTGTAAGGCCAAGGAAGCGGAGTACCTTTCCCATTTCCTCTGCCTGTGTCTTTGCAAGGTAGTCGTTTACGGTTACTACGTGCACGCCCTTGCCGGAAAGTGCGTTGAGGTATGATGCTACGCAGGCTACGAGAGTCTTACCTTCACCGGTCCTCATCTCAGCGATACGTCCCTGGTGGAGAACGATCGCACCGATGATCTGAACAGGGTACGGCTTCTTCTCAAGTACTCGCCATGCTGCCTCTCTTACAGTAGCCAGAGCCTCAGGGAGAATATCGTCAAGAGTCTCTCCTGTCTCAAGTCTGTTCTTGAATTCCTGTGTTTTTGCCTTGAGTTCGGCATCAGTCAGCTTCTGATACTCTTCATCAAGCTCCAGTACTTTATTTTTAATAGGTTCGATGCGCTTCAGTTCTCTGTTACTGTAGGCATTCGCACCGAAAACACTTTTGAATAATCCCATTAGTTTACCGCCTTTGCAATTTTTTTTGTTGGAAAGTATTTTGGAATACATATAAATATATTTTACATCAATTACTCTGTTTTGTCAATACCCTTATAGTGATTATCACTATATTTTCACGATATACTGTTTTATTCTCACTTATTTTTTTCAGAAATATGGACTTCTGATGATTTGCGTGGTATAATTATAGTAATTATGGAGGTGTTGTTATGTCAGGATTTGCTCTTGTAACGGGCGGTTCCGGCGGTATCGGCGAGGCGGTTTGCAGGAAGTTCGCTGATGACGGCTATTTTGTTTATGTGTGCTATTCGTCCGCAAAGGATAAGGCGGAGCGTATCGCTGCGGATATTGGCGGCTGTGCGGTCGGTTTCGATGCAGCTGATGCCGGCTCGATCGAAAACGCCCTCGCCGGTATCGGTACTGTCGATCTGCTCGTGAATAATGCCGGTATCTCTGAGGTTGATCTCTTTACTGCCATTTCTCCCGACAAGCGCCGCAGGATCATCGATACCAACCTCACCGGCATGATGAACTGCACCTATTTCCTGCTGCCCGGTATGATACACCGTAAATCAGGCTGCATCATCAATATCTCTTCTATGTGGGGACAGTGCGGCGCTTCTTGTGAGGTGGACTACTCCGCTTCCAAAGCCGGTATAATCGGATTCACCAAGGCTCTCGCCAAGGAGGTCGCTCCTTCCGGTATCCGCGTCAACTGCATCGCTCCCGGTTTCATAATGACTGAAATGAACAGCCGCTTCTCTCAGGAGGATCTCGACCTCATTCGTGAGGATATTCCGCTGGGTATCTTCGGTGAGCCCCGCCATGTCGCTGATGCTGCCTCTTTCCTTGCATCTCCGTCTGCGGAGTACATAACCGGTCAGGTCCTCGGTGTCAACGGCGGCATGGTGATTTAGGAGGTGCCTATGAATAATATCAGTATCGCTAATGAAACTATCGCTATTACTGCTGCGGGTCAGTACCAGTGCGGCGGTAATACCGTCAAGCTCACTTCTCCGGACCCTTCTGCTGTCCGCTTGATTACTCCCGATATGGGGCGGCAGCTCCTTGAACAGGATACAGGCAGCTTTACGGTCTATGCTGAGAATCACTACTCCGTCACTACGGAGGACTCCTTCAGCGCTGCTGCAAGACTCGGCGGCAGAGTCCTCGTCCTGAACTTCGCTAACGCACATAGTCCCGGCGGCGGTTTCCGCCTCGGCGCTAATGCTCAGGAGGAGGCTCTTTGCAGGTGCAGTACCCTCTATGCGTCTATTACCTCCGATGCCGCACGTGAGATGTACAGATACAATAACTCACACATAAGTAAGGTGGAGTCGGACTATATGCTCATCTCTGATGATGTCTGCGTGTTCCGCGACAATAACCTTGAACTGCTGGAACAGCCCTTCAATGTGGGCGTTATAACTGCTCCGGCTCCCAACAGAAGGGGAGCTGCCGTTTTCGCTTCAAAAAATACCATAAATGAGACCTTTCTCAGACGGATAAGGATCATTCTCCGTGCGGCAGCTGCGGGAGGCTACTCCTCCATCGTCCTCGGTGCGTGGGGCTGCGGTGCTTTCGGTAATTCGCCGGAATCTGTTGCGGCTCAGTTCCGCATAGCTCTGGTCGATGACGGCATGGAGCGGTTTTTCAGCAATATCTGCTTCCCTGTTTTAGGCATGGAGACAAGTGAAAAATATACTGCGTTCAGAAAATGCTTCGCTGACCGTATCTGATAAGAACCTGTCCACCCTATGGGGACAGGTTCTAAAAATAAAGTCCATAGACAGTTCGCATCACTGCCTATGGACTTGTTTTTTATGCCTTCTTGGAATTGGTCTTTGCCATGAATCTGTCGGCTGTTACAAGGAATCTCTTGTGCGTGCCCTTGCCGATTACTCCGGCTTCGTCACACGCCTTCACTGTAAAGACTATTTCCCGTCCGTTTACTTCCGTTACTTCCGCTTCTGCGGTCACCTTCATTCCTGCCGGTGTCGCAGATATGTGCTTTACGTTCATCTCTGTGCCCACTGTGGTCTCGCCCTCTTCAAGATACTCCGCTATGGCGGCGCAGGCTGCATTCTCCATCAGCGCTACCATCGCCGGTGTTGCGTATACATCAAGGCTTCCGCTGCCCATCGCTGATGCGAGCTTTCCGCCTGTTGCTTCTTCTGCTGCTTTTCCTGTGATTCCTGTTCTGATCTCAAGCATGGTTCAGTTCTCCTTATGTTTGCTGGTCTCCAGCATTTCCTCCGGTATCGGACACGGTGACATTACGTCTCCGATAACACGGTCGTATGTTAGTACGTTCAGCTCCTCGTTTTCCGGTATGCTGCTGTCGTAGTCCGATGAGTATATCGGTATCGTCTTCATGAAATTCAACATCTTCTCAATAAACGCATCATGGGGTGCGTCTATGATATTGATAATTACGAACGGCATATAGAAGAAGGATAACATTTTATCCGGAACACTTGAATAGTCTGCGTCGTAGTTGCTCCAGATAAAATACTTCTGCTCATAAAGTACGCTGCAATTGTCACCGTTAAGGTCAAGCTTGTTGTATACACTGGTCTCGCCCCTCAGTGACGGGAAGTGGTCACCTACAAAGAATACCAGTGTAGGTTCATCTACCTCTTTCAGTGCATTCAGGAACGCTGTAAGTCCCTCGTTGCTGTGGCGTATCCAGTCAAGATAGTTGCCGAACTCGTCTGTGGGATCCGGTCCCTGATCGTACGGCTGGTGGTTCTGCATGGTGGTGGTGTGTACGTAAAGGGGATCCTTTGTGGTCTTTATCAGCTGCAGCAGCTGGTCATATACTGTGCTGTCATCTACGTATGTACCGTAGTGCTTTATCGGGACTGTGAAATCCGTCGTTCCTGTCTGGTCATCGTGGAATATCATCTTGTCAAAGCCAAATTCGTTGTATATGCGCTCTCTGCTGTAGAACTGCTTCTGGAAGGGGTGAACGTATGCCGTGCTGTATCCCCATGACTTGTAGTACTGCGCCAGTGCAGGCTGCTCACGCTGTGCAAGCTCTCTCTGCGGCATATTCGGTGAGTTCAGTCCGCGGACAGGCAGTCCGAACAGCAGCTCGAACTCCGAGCGTACTGTATAGCTTGCATAGGTGGGGGAGATGGCTGTGCCTGCATATCCGGCATTACGTGCTGCGTCAAAGCCTGCGTAGTATGAATCGTCTATGTCAAGCTCGTCGAATACTCTGAAATCTGCATACGATTCGCTCATTATCACTACTACATTCGGCTTGACTCCGCCGTTGAAGTCCTCACGCTTGTCTACGTTCACGTCAGTTATCTCGTCTACGTATTCCGCGCTGTAGTTCTCCGGCTTGACCAGTCTGTTGGCATAGCTCTCCGATGCGGTTTCAACTATGAACGACAGAAAACTGTTATTTGTAAATTTCTCGTTCAGTATGAATGCATTGGTCGCTGCTGTAGTATCTATCCCGAAGAAATTGTATATCGGCTCGTAAAACGGCGGCACGATTATCATGCAGACTGAGAATACCACACAGACCAGTGAGGCTATCGTCCGCTTCATTGTGATATGCCGCGGCAGCTTCGGGTTAAGGTAGAATATAAGCAGCGCAAATAATATCACTATCAGGCAGTATATTATCAGCCGAGGCGTTATCTTTATGTATGCAAAGGATTTCAGGCTCTTTACGCTCCTGAACAGCTTCATGTCCGACAATATCAGATGGTTGCCGTTGGTGCCGTACTTGAACAGCTCCGTTATGCTCAGCGCCATGTATACGAAGCTCTGTATGAATGCCGCTATCCAGCCCTTGCGGAATACCGCCGTCAGGAAAAGGAATACTATCCCTGCCGCTATGAAGTTGAATATCATTATGCTTGGATGCTCCGCAAAGAATCCGGCAAATGCCCCGACCTTCCTGAACTGGTTTATCTCCGCCATGCAGCTGATGAATATCGGAAATATTATGCACAGCGCTATGTTAAGGTATTTGTACCGTTCGGTGTTGCTCTCGCGTTTTTCGTTCAGCTTGTGTATCCAGCTGAATCTTCCGTCAGGCTTTTTATTTTTGTCTTTATTCATTGAAATCATCCCTCATAATATAACTAAAGGTAAAAAAATAAAAACAGTATCAAATACTGTTCTTATATATTATAATATAGCATAATAACGGAAAAGTTTCAAGTTCAATGTGAAAAATTCACGTATCTTTCACCTTTTTCGGCGCAATGGTAATAGTATACTGAAAGAAACTGCGATATTTGTCAAAAATACACAAATGGAGCATTTTCCTATTCTTTCAGCCAGCCCTTCTCTCCGGCATCCTCCAATACGTGCTGTATTACTTCCGCCAGCTGGTCTGATGCGTCAAAATACGCCATGTTGCGAGCCATGACCTGTTCCTTGTGTATTCCGTGCTCACGCCATGATATGCCCTCCTTGGTATAATTCAGCATCATCGGCTGCATACGGTCAAGCATTGCCGCAAATCGCGCATCGGGAGTGACTGAGTCCTCAAACTCCCTCCAAAGTGCGTAGAATTCCTCCTTCTGGTCCTCCGGAAGTATGCCGAATATGCGCTGTGCTGCCTTTTCTTCGCGGTCTGCCTTGCTCTTGTACCCCTCTTCATCATAGCAGTATGTGTCACCGGCGTCTATCTCCACTACGTCGTGTATCAGCACCATCTTCATTACGTGCAGTACATCTATCGGTGCGTTGGAGTACTCTGAAAGCAGCATCGCCATTATTGCAAGATGCCAGCTGTGCTCTGCATCGTTTTCCTTCCTGTTTTCGTGCAGTACGTAGGTCTGTCTGTATAGGTTCTTCATCTTGTCAAGCTCCAGCATGAACTCAAGCTGCTTCTTTATCCTGTCTGTCATTTGTTTGCACCTCCGCTTGGTTTTCTCATTTACACTTATTATATCACACCCGTTTTACCCTGTCAATGAAAAAGGACCTCTCTTGAGGTCCTCGCTGTCAGTTTGGCTGTCCTACACGGTGACGGAGATTGTCTTCCTTCAGCTGTCTGCCTTCCGCTATCAGCCGGAGCATCTCCTCCGAATCCTTGTTCTTCAGCGCTTCACTGTATTTGTTCAGATTTTTTATTAATGTATCAAGCTCATACAGCAGATTGTCACGGTTCTGCATGAACAGGTCTGTCCACATCTTCTCATTCATTGTTGCTATTCGTGTCATGTCCTGGAAGCTGCCACCGCTGAATCCGCATTCAAGTCCAAGCTCCGGACTCTTTACGTATGCGCTGGATACGATGTGGGCAAGCTGTGAGGTGTAGGCTATCATCTTATCGTGATTCTCAGGGGAGGTGACTACTATCTTTCCTGCACCCAGCTCAGATGCCAGTGAACGAAGCAGTTCGACATCGCTGTCGGCACTGCTGTCATCCGGCGCTATGATGAAGTTTGCCTTCTGGAACAGGTCTGCTGTACTGTTTGCGTATCCGCCGAACTCCTTGCCTGCCATTGGATGTATTCCTACGTACCTCATACCGTTTTCAGCTGCCAGTTTTCTTACACGCTCCGAAAAATCACCCTTGATTCCGCATACATCGGTAATGAGCGTGTTCTTGTCGAATTCGCTGATGTGCTCTTTTATGTAGTTCTCTGTCGCTTCCGGAAACAGTGCCATGATTATCAGGTCGAAGCCGGAGTAGTCACCTGTGAACGAGGCGTCTACCGCTACGTCGCGGAGTGCGGAAAACTCTATATCATGGTTGCAGTCGCAGCCTACTACGTAATGATTGGTGTACTTCTTCAGCGCCTTGCATATTGAGCCGCCGATAAGTCCAAGTCCTACAACTAAAATGTTCATTTGTATACACCCTTTCTGTTTTTACTGTTTAAAGTATAGCACTTTAAATTAAAAAAGTCAAGGCTGTTTCACCATTTTTTCAAACTCCGCTGCCGGTCCCTTTATCGTCTTGTTATTCAGATACGAAAGAAGTGTGCCTTCCTCAAAGCTGAACCGCAGCTCACAGGCACTAAGCGCCTGACGAAATACCCCGTACCGCTTGTTTGCGGCAGTGTCACCGTACTTTCCGTCACCAAGCAGCGGCGATCCGAT
>CADBNS010000137.1 GCA_902796065.1 Ruminococcus flavefaciens | reverse complement strand
ATAGAGAATATGCTCCTTGCAATAGTTGAACTTGGCTATCAGAGCTGCTGGTACGAGGGACATATCACAGACGATGACAGGATATGCGACAAAATGGCGGAGATACTTGGCGTACCTGACGGCTATGAGCTTGTATGTTTTCTGCCGGTAGGCATTGCAGAGGAAGAAGTAAAAGCTCCGAAGAAGAAGCCGTTCAGTGAGCGGGCATGGTTCAATTCATTCAGGGGCAGATAGGAAAATAGTCCGGAAACAGCCTTATACAGCCGCTTCCGGACTAATTATTTATGATTTGCTTACTATCACTCCGCCGGTTTTCCAGATGCTCTTTTCCGGAACAACTCCGCGGACGCAGCTGGTGGGGTAGATATTTGAGTTTCTGCCTATGACAGTACCCGGATTCAGAACGCTGTTGCAGCCAACTTCAACGCAGTCGCCCAGCATAGCGCCTATTTTCTTGATACCGGTCTCAATACCCTCACTGCCGGACTTGATGACCACATTGGTCTTGTCAGACTTCACATTTGAGGTGATAGAGCCGGCTCCCATGTGGGACTTATAGCCGAGTATGCTGTCACCTACGTAGTTGTAGTGGGGAGTCTGTACGTTGTCGAAGAGGATAACGTTTTTCAGCTCAACGGAGTTGCCCACAACGCAGTCAGCACCTACGAGAGCGCTTCCTCGTATGAATGCACAGTGGCGTACCTCAGTGCGCGGACCAATGATGCACGGAGCTCCGAGATGAGCGCTCTGGAACACCTTTGCAGTCTTGTGTACCCAGACATTCTCCGCCGGATTATCGTATTCATTTCTGTCCAGAGTCTTTCCCAAAGCGATTATCATATCGCTGATGCCCTTGAGAGCCTCCCACGGGTAGGTGAAGCCTTTGAGGTAATCTGCGGCGATGGTATGTGTCAGATCGTAAAGATCGGTGATTCTGATGTTTTCCATAATATACTCTCCAAAATAAAAATTACTATATATTATTATAGTGTTTTTCTGTGTAATTGTCAATATTCTTGTGAGATTTCGTCAGAAAAATATGAATTTCCAGATTTCACTTTACATTTCTGACAATTTATGGTAAAATATAACCGATAGTTTATTCTTGCTTCGGGAAGTGATTTTTTGTCCGATATATCAAGGAAGATCTTTACTTATCTACCCGCTGCCATAACTCTGTCCGGACTTCTTGTCATCGGCGGTGCAGCTCATGTTATCGGTACCGATAACGCTCACCCTCATTCTCCGGTAGTTCACGACAAGGCAATGGCTGCGGAAAATGTCGGTATGACAACGACCACAACTGTTTCAACTACTGCCACTACTACTTCGTCCACAACAACTACTACAACAACTACAGCTGCAACTACCACAACTGAGATCACTGAGACCTCCGCTGAGCCGGCTCCTACTGAACCGCCGACTACGGAGACTACAGCTGTTGAGACCACAGAGCCTGCAACTGAACAGGCGGCACGTCCAAAGCCGGTCTACAGCTATGATTATCTCTCAGCAGGCACCTCACCAAACAGCTCCTACTATCAGGACAGGATAGTGATAATAGGGGATTCCATTGCATACGGCTTCAACGCCTACGGTTACGTTCCGTTTGAGCATAACCTTGCAAAGGAGTCGGTCTCCATGTGGAATCTCAACGCCTTTACCTTCGACAAGGGCTGGGGAGCTATGAGCATCATAGATAACACCGCGTACGTACAGCCTGCGCTCATATATATGTCGCTGGGACTGAACGACGTTAACGCCACCTCATCTGATACCTTTGCCGCTTCCTACAGGAACGCCATCGACCAGATACTTGCAAATGTGCCTGATACTACTATCGTAGTTGGTTCTATCACGCCGATCTCAGACTCAAACAGCTTCATCGGCAATGATGTTATACGTGAGTTCAACAGTGCTCTGCAAAACATGGTCAGTGAGATCAATTCTCCGCAGGTGCTTTACTTCGATGCGTATTCTGTACTTGCTGATCCGGCTACCCTTGCTCTGCGCTGGGACTTCTCCAGTGGTGACGGTATGCATCTTGGCAGTCAGTGCTACAATATGATATTCACAGCACTGTTCAACTACCTTGATACCACCTCTGCAATTGACCAGATACACGCCCATGACGGGTATTGATAAAAAACCGCAGCCTCTGCTTTATGACAGTGAGCTGCGGTTTTATTTTACTTAGCCATAATGAATATCTGGAAGCCAAGAAGTGTCGCAATAGTAATTATAAGAGCTGCAAGGGCAACTCCGCAGCATACTGCGATAATGCTCTTCTTGAAGTCAAGGTCAAGCATACTTGCTGCGAGGGTACCTGTCCACGCACCTGTACCGGGGAGGGGGATACCAACGAAGAGCAGCAATGCCCAGAACATTCCCTTTCCGGCTTTAGCCTGGAGCTTCTCTCCGCCGTGATGGCCCTTTTCAAGGCACCAGCTAAAGAATTTGCCGATAACAGGCTTGTCCTTGCCCCATTCAAGTATACGTCTTGCAAAGAAGAATATAAAAGGTACCGGTATGATGTTGCCAATCATGCAAAGTGGAACAGCGATCCACCAGTTTATGCCGAACTTTGCCACGCCTATCGGTATAGCTCCGCGAAGCTCAACTATAGGCACCATAGATACGAGAAATGTAATAAGATACTTCATAAGTTTCACTCTTTCCTTTCTTTTGTCATCAGACCTTATTATTATTACATAAAAACCTATAAATGTCAATACCCTGATATGTTGCTCCCCCAACTAAACCTTGCCAGCCAATGTTCAACATAAAGAAAATTTACCTGAGTCAGAAAAACTCCGGAAATGTACCATACATCTCCGGAGTTTGTTATTATAAAGCAGGTATTGGCTGTTTGTTGAGTATCTCCATGAATTCCTCACCTGTGATAGTTTCCTTCTCAAGGAGGAATTGTGCCAGCTCATGGAGCTTGTCGATGTTCTCAGTGAGTATCTGCACAGCTCTTTCGTGAGCCATCTTGACGATATTGTTTACCTCTTCATCGATCTTTGCAGCTGTTTCCGGTGAGCAGGCAAGTGACGTATCTCCGCCAAGGTACTGGTTTGTGACAGTTTCCAGAGCGATCATATCAAAGCTGGAGCTCATACCGTAGCGTGTGACCATAGCACGCGCCAGCTTGGTAGCCTGCTCTATGTCGTTGGAAGCGCCGCTGGTGCAGCTGTTGAAGATAAGCTCCTCTGCGGAACGTCCGCCGGTGAGAGTAGCCAGCCTTGCAAGAGCCTCCTCCTTGGACATAAGGAACTTTTCGCCCTCATCCACCTGCATTGTATAACCAAGAGCACCGGAGGTACGGGGGATAATGGTTATCTTATGTACAGGTGCGGAATTCTTCTGCTTTGCTGCAACAAGTGCGTGACCGATCTCATGATATGCGATTATCTCCTTTTCCTTCTGGGAGATAACGGCATTCTTCCTCTGGTATCCGGCAATGACAACCTCAACGCTCTCTTCAAGGTCGGACTGTATTACCTCCTTGCGTCCGGAGCGGACAGCTCTCAGAGCAGCTTCGTTGATGATATTTGCCAGTTCGGCGCCGGATGCTCCGGCTGTTGCACGGGCGATCGCGTTGTAGTCTATGTTTTCGACGGTCTTTATCTTTGCAGCGTGCACCTTCAATATGGATTCTCTGCCTGCAAGATCGGGAAGCTCAGCCGGTATGCGTCTATCGAATCTGCCGGGACGCAGAAGTGCTGGGTCAAGGGATTCCGGACGGTTTGTAGCTGCGAGAATAACTACGCCCTTCTTTCCGTTGAAGCCGTCCATTTCAGTGAGCAGCTGATTAAGTGTCTGTTCCCGTTCGTCGTTGCCGTTGATGCTTCCGTCACGTTTCTTACCGATGGTGTCTATCTCATCGATGAACACGATACACGGAGCCTTCTCATTAGCCTGCTTGAACAGATCGCGTACCTTTGCAGCTCCCATGCCTACGAACATCTCCACGAATTCAGAGCCTGAGATGGAGAAGAACGGTACATTTGCCTCACCGGCAACAGCCTGCGCAAGCAGTGTCTTACCGGTGCCGGGAGGTCCCACAAGGAGCGCGCCCTTAGGCAGGTCAGCGCCTATCTCGGCGTACTTTTCCGGATTATGGAGGAAATCAACGATCTCTACCAGAGCTTCCTTAGCCTCGTCCTGACCTGCTACATCAGCGAATGTTTTGCCGGTCTGAGCCTTAACGTAGATCTTTGCGTTGCTCTTGCCGAATGACATTGCATTTGATCCGCCGAGGCGCTTGCTCATGCCCTTCATAAGAATGTTCCAGAATATCATCAGGAGCACAAGGGGCAGTATCCAGCTGAGGAGGAATTCCAGCAAAACGTTGGTTTTTTCGTGGTTTTCGGTGAAAACAATATCGCCCTGCTCATAGAGCCTTGAAACCAGTTCCGGGTCATCCATAGTACCGGTGCTGTAGACCTTCTTGTCACCGTTCTCAGTAGTGACCTCAAATCTGATCTCATCATTGGTAATATCCACCTTGTTGACATTGCCGCTGTCTATCTGCTGGAGGAAAAAGCTGTAGTTGGTCTTGGTGATGCTGTTTCTGCTGATAGACGGCATAATAAGTGCATTGAAGAGAAGCAGAACGATAAGCGAAACCGCCGCATACCCCAGTATCTGCTTCAAAAGGGTTTTGTCATCCTTCATCTGAACATCTCCTTTATCATGATGTGACAAAATTATATCATACTTTTTCTTGAATTACAACAGGTAAATTGTGATAAACGTGATAATTGTGTGAAATTTTCAAACTAAACACACGAGCCGGAGCATTATACAGTTCCGGCTCGTTTATATTTTTATTCGACGCTCTTTATCTGCTCAACAAGTGATCTTCTCTGCATACTCCTGAGAGGTATGACTGCGGTCGCTACAGCAATGCCCAGTGCAGACAGTGAGGCGAGAAGTATACGGACGATCATAGCAAGGATACTGAAATATCTTCCGCCTGCAAGTCCCTTGGAGTCTGACAGCTCAAGCGTCTGAAGAAATGCTGACGTACCGTATACCAGCAGCAGTGAAAGAATGACGGAGGATATGGCAGCTGCCAGCACGAACTGTAAGGATTCGATAGTTATCATGCGGTAGAGCTGTCCCTCTGTCATGCCGGCACACTGCATAGCGGCTATTTCGCTTCGTCTGTTTATAATGCCGGTAGACACGATATTGACCATGTTCACTATGGATATAAGTGAGATCATGATGATGAAGAATATAGCTCCCACCTTGATAGCTGCGACGGTATAGTGTACCTTCATATGCATATCAAACATATCGATCAGTATTTCAAAGCTGTCATTATTCTTTAAGAATGATACAGCGTCACTATGGTATGTCGGATCGGCAAGTACACATTCGCTCAGACTGTTGCTATAAACACTCATGGAGAATTCGTGATCGCTGTTAATGAACTGGTCCATTGTACCGATGAGCAAAACATCACTTCCGTTCATATTGTCATATGCGCCTTCAAGCTTCGCTTCAGCAGCGATCTTATAGGTATGTAAAGTCAGTTCATTTTTTATCCAGGGATTATCTTCTGTCGAGTATGCCATGTATTGCCTTTTGATCCCTTTTCTTTCCTCTTCTGACAGCTTTTCGTATTCCTCGTCCGTGACCACCACTGTTTTCATAACATTAACTTCGACCGATGATACAGTTTCAGGTTCATCTATTGTTTCAGGCTCCATGAAATAATCATAGGCTTCATTTCCTGTTCTTCTCAGCAGGATCACACCCTTTTCTGTCAGCTCATCATATGGCATCGGCTGTTTATCCTTGAAAACTGCATTATACTTGTCCTCATTGAAATAATATATATGAACAGAGCTGTTATCCATAGATCCCATAGCTACCTGTGAATAGGAAACAGATGAAAAATAACCTGTGTCTTTCAGTGTATTAATGTTTTTCTCAATTGTCTGTATATCAGTATTATCTTTACTGATTCTGTCCAGTATCAGGTCTGTGTTCACATTACCGAATTTATCGACTACATATATTTCACTGACGAACTGATCGATAGAATCCATAATGATAGTTACAGATGCGAACATGGTTATGGATATGGTCAGGGACAGGACAGTTATTATGAATCTCTTGCGCTGACGATTAGAATAACGTGAGGCAAGCTTTCCCGTCCAGCCGAAGATCAGTCCGTAGACAGAGCGTTTCTTTATCTTTTTTACCTTGTTGCTGCGGTTGTTGATAGCTTCAAGAGGGCTCATTTTCAATATTCTCATACCTGTACCGTATGCGGACAGCATGACCCATATCAGTCCCATTACAGCGCTTGCTGCAAGCATCAGCGGTGAGATATAGAAGTGTATGATCTCCGATGCGTTGGAATTCTTTGCAAAGAATTCATCTGCCACACCGGTCGTCAGCACTGTTTTGAATGCAATGAAGCCGGTGATGATACCCAGCAGCAGTCCCAGAGGAAGTCCGACCGTACTGAGCATGAGACCTTCCCATGTGATTATATTGGCTGTCTGCTTCGGCGTAGCGCCTATGGACTGCAAGACACCGAACTGACGCTCACGCTCTTTCGATGAGACCTCAAAGGCTGTGTCAATTATAAGTCTCAGGGCGAGTACAACAAATATTACAAATATAAAAAACAGGCAGTATATCGTAAGGCGGGTACGCATAGCGGTATCACCGATGCCATCGTACATCATCAGCAGGTCGTTGTATTCCAGCCTGCTGTAAAGCTCCGCCATATCATCGGGTTTTATGCCAAGTGAATACTTATTATTAAACTCCATCAGAAACTGAGTCTCAGCACCAATGTCCTCATCAAATTCGACCATTGCATTGAATTTTTTCGTTATGCGATCCTGTCTCAGCTTAACATCTCTGACCATCGGATCGTTATATATAGATGATGCCTGATCCTGTGTGACATTCCGCACAAGAAGATGATACGGATTCCTGCTGTATTCAGCATTGCGCAGGCATTTGAAAACAGTATCGAATGAAAGCAGCAGACTCGTCATAAGTCCGATGGCTATGACTATGCTGCAAATGGTCAGAAGGGAGTGACGCTTCTGCTGCATGATATACCGCTTTGCAAGTAATCGTTCAAATAGCATAGCTTCCCTCCTTACTTCTGGTCATTCTGGTCATCGGAAATGATCCTGCCGTCTGACAGCGTGATTATACGGTCACAGCGTAGGGCGATGTTTTCATCGTGGGTGATTATCAGCATAGTCTGGTTGAACTCGCGGTTGGACTTGCGCAGCAGTTCGATTATCTCATTGCTGTTCCTGCTGTCAAGGTTGCCTGTGGGCTCATCTGCAAGTATCACACTGGGGGAGGTGAACAGTGCGCGTCCAATTGATACTCTCTGCTGCTGACCGCCGGACAGCTGTGAGGGGAGGTGATACCTGCGTCCCTTGAGATCAAGCAGGTCAAGGAGTTCATCCAGCTTATCCTTGTCCGGCTTTCTGCCGTCCATTATAAGCGGCAGCGTAATGTTCTCCTCTGCATTGAGTACGGGAATGAGGTTGTAGAACTGGTAGATAAGGCCGACCTGCCTTCTTCTGAATATGGCAAGATTCTTATTGTTCTGGGTGTAGATGTCCTGATTGTCAAGATACACTTTTCCCGAAGTGGGACGGTCAACGCCGCCGATTATGTGCAGCAGGGTGGACTTGCCGGAGCCGCTTGCACCTATAACTGCTGTCATTTGTCCTTTGGGTACGGTGAAAGACACGTTATCCAGTGCCTTTACTTCATTGTCACCGCTTCCGTAAGTTTTGCAAAGATTCTCTATTCGTAACAGATCCATAAATACTCTCCTTTATATATTGCTTCCAAAACTAAACCTTACTAAACCTTGCTAACCAAAGCAGTTTATCTCTTGATTATTATTATATCAGAAAATAATCACAGAATAATGACTTCTTCATTACAATTATGTCATTTACTTTGATCCGGTTGAAAATGGGGAGAGGTTATGTTATAATTAGTATGTCATAATTACCCGAGCTATGGCGGGGTAAGACAACGATCATAATTATAAAGGAGGTTCGGTCATGCCTAATGTACTGCTTGTTGAAGACGATGAACAGCTTGCCCGCAATCTTGTGAATTTTCTGCGGTCAGAAGGATTTACCGCGGATCACGCGCTGGGTCAGACTGACGGTCTTGCTATGTTCAGTGCTAATACATACAATTGTGTACTTCTTGATATATCTCTGAAGGACGGAAACGGATTCTCAGTCTGCTCAGCTATAAAAGCTGAGTCTGAGGTACCGGTGATATTTCTGACTGCCTCAGCTGATGAGGCGTGTACGGTGGCAGGATTTGAAATAGGCGCTGACGACTATATAAGCAAGCCTTTCCGTCCCCGTGAGCTGCTTGCACGTATGAAAAACGCTATGAGAAAACAGCAGCGCAGCGCGTCGCTGATAAGCTGTCAGAACGTAATAGTGGATTCTGCAAAGGGCGTAGTCACCAAGAACGGAAAAGAGATATACCTCTCCGCTCTGGAGTATCGGCTGCTGCTGATCTTTTTCAGCAATAAGGAGAAGCTGCTGTCCCGTGACAGGCTTGCTGAGGAGCTGTGGTCAATATCCGGTGAATACGTATCGGATAACACGCTGAATGTGTATATCAAGCGTCTGCGTGAAAAGGTGGAGGACGATCCGCAGTCGCCGTCGATAATAATCACAGTCCGCGGACTGGGATACAAGGCGGTGGACAAATGATAAACAAAAAAGTGCCGGCGGCACTTTATCTTATCGTTGCAGTTTCGGGAGTACTGTTTTTCAGTACCATCAGTACTTATTGCGCGGTCATGTTCGGAGTATTTGCAGTATTGCTGTGGGCAGCCGATCATATCGGCGAAGTACGGCGCAGAAATACGATACTTTCTATGTGTGATGAGATTGACAAGATACTTCGTAAGGCAGACAACGTTGATCTGAAAAGCTATGAAACCGGTGAGCTAAGCATACTTGCCTCTGAGATACAGAAAATGACCATTCGTCTCAGGGAACAGAATGCCGCCATAACAGGGGAGAAGCAGGTAATGAAGGAGGCTATGGAGGATATTTCCCATCAGCTGAGAACTCCGCTGACCTCCATGATGCTGATACTTGAAATGCTGCGTGATCCTGATCTGTCACGCTATGAGCAGATAAAGTACATACAGGAGCTTAACGAACTGCTTGCGCGAATGAAATGGCTTATAGAGACTCTGCTGAACATATCCCGTCTTGATGCCGGAGCTGTAATGTTCCGCACTGAGAAGATCAATTGCAGAGATATGATAAAAGATGCACTTGAGCCTATTTCAGTCAGACTTGAACTGAAAGAGATAGAAGCAGAAGTGAACATAACAGGTGAGCCGGTGATCGACGGAGACCTTCAGTACTGTACAGAGGCGCTGATGAACCTGCTGAAGAACTGCATGGAGCATACTCCGGCGGGGGGCAGGATAGAGATCGCTGCGAAGGAGAATATGCTCTACAGCAGTATAACTATCAGAGACTCCGGAAACGGCATTGCAGAAAAAGACCTGCCACATATCTTCGACCGCTTCTACAGCTCAGCAGAGCGCACAAAAAACGGCTATGGCATAGGTCTTGCATTCGCAAAGAAGATCATTACAATGCATGGAGGCAGCCTTAAAGCCTACAACCATATCAATGGCGGTGCGGTATTTGAGATACGCTTCTACAAAAAGGTAGTATAAAAAAGGACTCCGTTGTACCGGAGTCCTTTATGTATATATACATTTAAATTATTTTCTTATTTGAAAGTATTAGAATAACCGTTACCGGTGAAGCTCAGATATCCCTGAGTGAAAGAACCGGGGTCATTGAAATAAAGGTTAACTGCATTCTTGACATTCTCTGTTACGTATCCGGAGAATGTGCCAAGATAAGCGTAGCTTGATGAACCGCTGAACTGGTATGGCTGTGTAATAACTTCTGCAATGGTGTTAGGATAACGTGAATCATTTACACGGTTCATAATAACTTCTACAACCAGTGCCTTATCGTACTCACTGATCCAGCTGGAACCAGCTTCATGAGCAACTGCATTGCAGAGGAGAATATATTCGCTGTCTGAAATAGGAAGTGCATTTGATACTGTCTCGGCTGGAGCAGGATCTGCTGCCGGAACAGGTTCAACAGGAGCAGGCGCTGGTGCAGGAGCCTCTGTTACAGGCTCAACAGCTGTCACGCTTGTATCTGTGTTGTCAGTGTAATAGTAATCATAAACTGATTCTTCATTTGCGGGTGCGGGTATAGGAGCAGGAGCCTGCTCAGTTACATTATTTATCGTAGGTTCAATATATGCCACAGTAGTGGTCATAGTTACCGCTTCTGTTGCAGCCTTAGTAGTTTCAACAGGTGCGGTAGAAGTAACTTTATTAACATTCAAGGAAGCGTAGTATACGTTTGCCTTGACTGAAGTGGTCTTAGTGGTTGTTGTTACTTTGCTTGATGTGGTTACGGCTGTTGTTCTGATAGAAGTAAATGCAGCAGAGTTAGCAAACTCTTCGTTTTTAACATCATAGATCTCTACGCTGTTCTCCGGGCCAGCAGTGCTGACTACAGGCGCTGTAGCATATACGGCAAGAAGTCCGCCGAATAAACATGTAGCAACGCCGCCAAAGATAACGGCTGCAGTTTTAGCTTTTCTCATCAACTCATCCTTTCCTCGAAAAGCATTCGTAGTTTTTTAGCCCCGTTTGGGAACTGTGTCTATGATACCACATTTAACCAGATAACGCAACACTTTTCAAAACTTTTCCATTTTACAACCAAATGACTTTCAACATTTTTTTTGAAACTATGAAAAATGCTCAAAATTTTATTATCAAAAAGTGAATTTTTAATGAACTGACGATTAACAAATCAAAAGTAAATACTGGAATTATTTACAAAGTGGTAACAAAAGGTCTATATTGGTTACTTTCCAGAATGTATAATCAGGAATAAGTTATACGGAACATAGGCAAAATCCAAGTATTAAAAAATTTAAGTTGCCGATTCTTCGCACTTAGTGATTACAGAGTGTATTTATCAGCATTTAATTATTTGTTTTCACCTTGTAACAAAATATCTTCATTTTCGTGTCTGCACCTTGTTTTTCACTGTCAAAATAAATAAAAGCGCTTAAAATCGCCGAAATACTGCACAATCCGCAAAAATTGACAAAAGCTCCGTTTTTTGACTATATAAGTAAAATAATTGATTATTTATCAAAAAATAATTATTCCTCGCCTTATATTAATATAGTATAGACAAGGTGCAAGTAAAAAAGCCTGAGTTTTTTTACAGCTCAGGCTTGTTCTGCTTTCTTATTAATTGCTTTCAGAAGTCTTATATCTTCACCTGCAAATTCAAGTCCGGTATACATTGTTATCAATCGTGATGCTACTCTTTCGTCATAGCGCTCCTTTAGCTTTCTAAAGTCCATATTTGTACTGATTATCGTAGGCTTTCTGCTGTTGAGACGTGTGTTTATGATGTTGTAAATGGTGGAATTGTAAAATTTTGTCTCATATTCTGTGCCCAGATCGTCCAGGATAAGCAGGTCAGCGTCCATGACCATATCGATCATATCCGAAGAATGCTCATAGCTGAAATGCTCCTTTTCGATGTTTCTGAGAATATTTATCACGGAGTCGTAGATCACTGTATATCCCTTTTTCAGCACCTCATCAGCGATAGCAAGTGACAGGTGAGTCTTTCCAAGTCCGGTCTTGCCGAACATGAGTACACTCTCCGAATCCTCGCTGAATTCCTGAGCGTACTTACGGGCATAGTTGTATATTTTCTCCATTGTAAAATAGTCATTTCCGCTGTAGTAGCTGAGCTTGAATGAGCTGAAACTTGAAAGCTCCAGCTGTGCATTTTTATTCAGTTCGTCTGCCGCCAGTTTGCCCATCAGTTTTTTCAGACAATCACAGTACATATGTCCGCGGTAGCCGGTGTCCTTGCACTCAGGACAGGTGAAATGCACATCAAGGTAGTCGGCAGGGTAGCCGCCGTTGACGAGCAGCTGGCGGCACATAGCCTGTGCACCCAGGTTGTTCTGCCTTATGCGCTCTATCTTTTGCGAGACATCCTGACCGCGGGATTCAGAGATCAGCTTGATAATTTCGCGGCCTGTATTGAAAAGTGTATCGTTGATTTCGCGTATCTGCGGTATTTTTTGATTTATTTCCCTTATCCTCTGCTCATTTTCATTCAGAGCTTTCAGTCTGCGGTCAGTAATGATCGCTCTTGCTTTGTCTATGAGTTCATTTTCCAAGGCGGTACCTCACTATATATTATTAATAAGTATCTTGTATTTTTCTACATCAAAGTCATCTGATCCCGATGATGCAGCTGACTTCTTTTTATTTCGCTGAAATTCGTCCTCAGCCTTGTTGACGTCGCGTACTGTAGTGAATCCGCTTTCCTTCCACGAAAGAAGTATCTTATTTATATAGTCAAAATTAAGCTTGTCTATATTTTCGATAGTCTTTTCGTAGGCGTAACGGATCAGTTCGTCGTCATATCCTGCAACACGCCACTGTTCTATCAGTTCAAGCTGCTTTGTAGTAGGCTTACGCTTCATTTCAAACAGCTTCATAATGGTTTCGATATAATTATGGCTTCCGGACATTCTTTCGACCTCCTCCTGAGCGTTCTCAAGAGTATTAATGTCCTTTTCAGACCAGCTCCACGCAATTTTTTCAATGTACGCAGCATTGGTCTTTTCGATGCTTACGCAGTAGAAAAGCAGAGTTATTATGACTTCCTTTTTCAGTCCGAGATAGTTGTACATCCATATCAATGAGTTCTGCATGGTATGGTTCAGACTGCCCAGTGCAGATTCAGATACCTTGAATAATTCGGACACATCCGGCGATGTTTTAAGCAGATCGGATATTTCCGTAGGTGTAAGATTCTGCTTCTGACGCTGTACCGGCTGAGCTGCAGGTTGCAGCGGAGATACAGGTGCGGACGGAGATGCAGGGGACTGTATCACAGCCGGCTGCGAAGGTGCAGCAGTCATCAGATTCGGAAAAGCAGGGGAGTCCGGCATAAGTACATTTACCTGCTGCCAGAAGAGTACAGCTTCATCGACCTGCTGCGGCGGAACTCCGGTATTCATAGAGATCTCCTCAGTGGAAACGCTCTTTCCGGAACTTCTGAGTATATATAAAAGTACCTTGATCTGCTCTCCGGTGGCGAGCTTCAAAAAATTGTCGGCAACGATACACGGAACTCCGAACATTGTTCCCCATACACCGCAATTCGCCTTAAAATCCAAAGAGATCCCTCCTATAAAATATTGCAGGAATAATTATATCACAATTTCCGGCTTTTGTCACTATGTCATATTTGACAATCAGCGCGTATTTTTTTAGTATACTTTTATTCACTGAGCAAACGGAGAGCCTCGGCATATTTCCTGCTGAGCCGCTCCTTCGTTTCTTCTGTAACGCCGGCAGCAGTCAGTCTTGAGGTGTCAGAATTGTGCTGAATATCAGCCATTTTGACCGCTCTGGCAATAGGATCATTCTTTATTGCTCTGATATATGTAACGTAGTCGGTATCCTTATCATGAGTCAGCAGTTTTACCGCGTTTGTAACTTCTTTCGGAAAACTGCGTTCAAGGTCCCCGATAGTCAGAGTGGTATCCTCAACAACATCATGCAGCAGTGCTGCACATACCGCGTATTCATCAGTCATCTGCTCAGCAACGTGATACGGGTGAAAAATATAAGGTACACCGGCTTTGTCTGCTTGTCCCATGTGCGCTATATACGCAGTCTGCATTGCACGGATAGTCAGTTCAGTATAGATCATGTTGAGTCCTCCTTATAATATGATTATATCACACACGAAAGCGGTTTGTAAAGACTTGAATATCTGATCGCTATATGGTATAATTATTCATGCTTTAAGGAGGATTTATGGATAATAAAAATGAACTTATGAAACGTGCGGCAGTAGTATTTCCCATAACTATGCTATGCTGTCTTTTGTGGGGAAGTGCCTTCCCATGCATAAAAATAGGTTACGAAGCGCTGTCGGTCGCAGCTGACGACAGCTTTACGCAGCTGTTATTTGCAGGGATACGATTTTTCCTTGCAGGTATCCTCACTATTATAATAGGTAGTGCAGGTAAACGGAAGCTGCTGCTGCCCGATGCTGGTGCTATGCCGAAAATTATGCTTTTGTCGCTTTTCCAGACGATATTGCAGTACACATTTTTCTACATCGGACTTGCCCGCACAACAGGTATGAAAAGCTCAATAATAACTGCGTCAAACGTATTTCTGGCAATAATAATATCAGTATTTGTTTTCCGTCAGGAGAAACTGACTGTCCGTAAAACGATCGGCTGTATTCTTGGATTCGCTGGTGTGGTCATAGTCAACCTCACGTCCGGAGCAGATATGGGATTCAGACTGTCCGGCGAAGGACTCATCTTCCTGTCAGCTGCATCGTATTCGGTGTCATCATCACTGACAAAGCGCTACTCACGTAAATACGATCCGGTCATGCTGAGCGGCTGGCAGTTCATATTCGGCGGAGCAGTAATGACAGCAGTCGGCACGATTATGGGCGGACACCTGGACACAGTAACCGCCAAAGGTATAATAATGCTGATATATTTAGCTTTCGTTTCTGCAATAGCATTTTCGCTCTGGGGAGTTCTGCTGAAGTACAATCCGGTCTCAAAAATAGCTGTATTCGGC
This sequence comes from Ruminococcus flavefaciens, assembly GCA_902796065.1. GTDB lineage: Bacteria > Bacillota > Clostridia > Oscillospirales > Ruminococcaceae > Ruminococcus > Ruminococcus flavefaciens_X. Next base: position 25,938 of record CADBNS010000137.1, on the reverse strand, counting down.
TTCATGAATCCGGTTTTCGGAGTAATACTCTCTGCGCTTCTGCTGTCAGAGTCTGGAACACCGGAGCTATGGCGTGTTGTGGTATCACTGATACTGATAGCTGCCGGAATAATCACAGTAAACCTGCAAACAAAAGGGCAGGGGAGTATAGAATAAAGAAAAAGGTCAGTTCGCCGCGGATAACGGGACTGACCTTTTTTCTTAATCCGGCATTGTCAGTTTCCAGTAATACCGCCGCGCAGACACCGGAAAATCGTCCATTATGCCATGCTCCGGATCATAGAATATCCCGTCACAGTACAGCGACCAGTGCCAGCACCGCGGAGTTTCAAGGCTCAGCATACACAGCTCCGGCAGTTCGCTTTTATCGTGGGCCTGTACCCGCTGACTGCTTACAACTATACCAAAACGTGAGAATGTATCTTTCATCTCTTTCAGGGTAGTTTCGCGGTCGTTAGCCAGAAGTTCCACGATCTCACTTACGTCTTTACCGAGTACCATTGCCAGTACTGCCTGACCGCACTGAAGGTCAGTTGGTTCATGAATATAATTAATATTCATACTATTCACCTCTCATATAATATTTGTACATCGTTTCGTAACTATTTGGAAACCGCCAAAATGTTACGTCATTTTGTATAAAGTTCAATAACTTGATTAGACAACAGTTTATCAATATGGCAAATCATGCCATTTAGTAGACCGTAGCAACCATAATACTATTTGTAATAGAATGTATGTCATTAAAACGACATTTTGCGCCGAATGTTGAAAATTTCTATCCTTTCTACCGTCAAAACGCCTATTTTTCAAATAAATATTGACATTTTGTAGAAAATGTACTATAATTAAAAGCAAGGGATAAGTAAAAAGTGAATATGCTGATTTTTAATAGTATTTAACTTTTATAAAGGAGGTATATTTATGAAAGTAAGAGGTTTAATATCTGTCATTACTACCGCAGCTATGGCTGTTCCTGTTATTGTGCCTTATACAGCGATCAGTTCTATGGCTGCAACAGACAACACGGCTGTTATCACAGCTGCCGCTGTAAACGCTGAAGAGTCCGCGTTAAAGTATAAAGAGTATGACGATCACGCAGAAGTAGTAAGCTGCAACACAAACGCAGAGGAGGTCGTTATCCCGAAGGAGTATAACGGACTTCCTGTTACCGGTATCGGCGGTTACGCATTCTATGCTTGCTCAAAGCTGAGATCAGTAACTATTCCTGATTCTATTACCAGCATTGGACAGTTCGCGTTCCATAAGTGCGATAAGCTGGAGTCTGTTACGCTTCCTTCAAGCGTCAAGAGTATTGGTTATGGTGCTTTTTACTGCTGTAATTCACTGAAATCAATGATACTGCCGGATAGCGTTACCGATATTCAGGAGATCGCTTTTTACGGCTGTCCAAACCTTATATCAGTTACCGTTATGAATCCTAAGTGCCATATAGCTCTTTCAAATGTTACCTTCAGCAACGGCTACGGTTCAAAGGAAGACAAGGAAAAAGCTCAGGATCAGGAGGTCGGCAATCTGTGTACCATCTATGGATACTCAGACTCAACCGCTGAACTGTACGCTGACGAGTACGGATACAAGTTCCAGGCACTGGACAATAATCCTGCACCAAATTATTCACTGGGCGATATAGACGGCGACGGTATGATCAGTGCATCAGATGCAACTGAGATTCTGGTAGCTTACTCAGCTCTTTCTACAAACACAAAGCCTGCGCTCAATGAGACTCAGATGAAATTTGCTGATGTAAACGGCGATGGTCATGTTGATGCTTCTGACGCTTCTGATGTGCTTGTTTACTATTCTTATACTTCGACAGGCGGAAACGCTACCATAGTTGACTACTATTCTTCAAAAAAAAATTAAGTGCTGAAGCCATCGAATCCTTTGACCCGTCAGCCATGACGGTCAGGGAATTCTATAGCGCAGAGAAAAAGGAATTCGCCCTTAACTGGACGGCCGTCAACGGTGTAGACGGATACCATGTGGACCTATTCACTGACCAGCTCTATGATGAGAATGGTCAGCCGTTCAGGTTCTCTACTGACGTGACCGGTGTGAATTTCCTTGCCAGGCTGCCGGACGTATTCAGTACCGGTTCAAACTACAGATACAGGATCACCCCATTTATAAAGGGTGAAAAAGGTGAAAATATATACAGTGCAAAAAAGTATACAGACGGCGCTACAGGTGCATATTTCCTCAGCGGAAAGCGACTGTACAACAGCGTGAGTTTCAGAGTTGATACTGCTGAGCTGACACCTCATGATTCATACGCTATCTACGATATACGAAGCGGTGATCCTGTAAAAGTAGATATTAATGACTATCCTGTAACATATGACGCACTTGTCGTACCGGACAGCGACAAAGAACTGCTCGAACAATTCGCTGCTGAGCATTTCACCGCCGGAATGACAAATTATGACAAGATCATTTACTTCATGAACTGGATACACGATAATAACGACTACGCAACCGAAGAGGAATACCAGAATAATGCCATGTGGGACGGAAGATTCGTTCATTCCGTTGTTGAACTAAGAAAAGGTCAGTGCCTTCAGTTTAATGGTGCTTTAGCTGAGCTCATGTGCCTGATGGGTTATGATGTATATATGATACATTGTTACGCAGAAGGCGGAGGTTTGCACTATAGATTCGATGTAAACATTGATGGAATAGTTTATGGTATGGAAGTCGGAGATAAACAGTTTGATAATCCGCCAACGGGATACAGATGGATGTGGGCATTTGACACTAACAGGCCAATGCTTATCACACGCCCGAGCTGAAATAAGAAAAACAGGATGGTTTAACAGCTGTCCTGTTTTTCGTTATATGGACGTAATAAGCAGCGCAGAGATCAATTATCCGGTTTTAGTTTTACAAAGTTGCACCAAACTTCTATTTGGTGCAATTATATGTATCTTTTATCCCTCAGATATTTCGACATTTTTTTACAGCGGCTATGGCTGTTAAGCTATAACCGCTGTAAATCGTCATTTCAGTTCAGTCCATTCAGCTTCCTTGAATCCCACAAGTATCTTGTCGTCAGCTATTGCTATCGGACGCTTGACAAGCATACCATCAGTTGCCAGCAGCTCAAGCTGTTCCTGTTCGGACATATCTGCCAGCTTGTTTTTCAGATCAAGTGATTTGTACAGCAGTCCGCTTGTATTAAAGAAACGCTTTAACGGCAGTCCGCTTTTCTTGTACCAGTCTGTAAGCTCAGCAAGTGTCGGATTGTCCGTCTTTATGTCACGAAGCTCATAGTGGATCCCGTTATCATCAAGCCATTTCTTAGCCTTCTGACAAGTTGTGCATTTCGGATAGCATATAAACAGCATTTATTTGTCCTCCTGATTATTTAGTTTAATATTTAACAATCTTTTGACTTCCACCGGATCAGCCTTTCCCGCAGACCTGCGCATACACTGTCCCACCAGATAACCTAATGCATTGGTTTTTCCATTTCTGTAATCTTCAACTGATCTCTGATTTGCAGATATGATTTCTTCAACCAGTGATGTGATGTATTCAGTATCGCTGTTCTGTGCAAGATCAAGGCGCCGGATTATCTCACCCACGCTTCCGCCTTTTGTCAGCAGCTCCATAAGGACTGTTTTAGCGGCTGAGCTTGAAATGACCTTTGACTCCACCGCTTCACCGAGGTCTGCAAGGGATTCAGGTGTTATTCCGGTATCGGGGATTCCAACTCCGCTGTCATTGAGATACTTGGTAATATCGCCTATTATCCAGTTGCAGATACTCCGTGGACTGCACCTGCCGCAATTCACAGCTTCATCAAACATTCCGGCTTTTTCTGCATCAAATGCGATTATCGAAGCTTCTGAATGAGGAATACCGAACTTAGTTGTGTATCTGAGCAGCTTTGCGGTAGGCAGCTCAGGAATATACGCACGTTCATTATTTATAATATCATCAGTTATATGTATCGCAGCAAGGTCCGGTTCAGGAAAAAAGCGGTAATCCGCAACATTTTCCTTAGTTCGCATTACGAAGCTCTCTCCCCTGCTGTCGTCCCATTTACGGGTCTCCTGATGAATTATCCCGCCGGCAGACAATAGCGTATCCTGACGCGCTGTCTCGTATTCTATCGCTCTTAGCGCACTGCTGAAGCTGTTGATATTCTTCATTTCCACCCGTGTTCCCAGCTGACTGCTCCCGGCAGGACAAAGTGATACATTAACATCGCACCTGATCGAACCTTCCTCCATACGGCAGTCAGATACATCGATGAACTGCAATACGCTTTTCAGAGTCTCAAGAAACTCGTGAGCCTCCGCTGAACTGCGCATATCCGGACGGGTCACTACCTCAATGAGCGGCACTCCGCAGCGATTGAAGTCAATGAGCGTATCAGGTCCGTTGTCGTGAACCAGCTTACCTGCATCTTCTTCGATGTGTATGCGTTCAATGCCGATACGCCTCAGCTGATTTTCCACAAGTATGTCAAGATGTCCATTGCTGCACAGCGGGATTTCAGCCTGTGAGATCTGATAAGCCTTCGGGAGATCCGGATAGAAATAATTCTTCCTGTCCATACGGCTGAATTCTGCAATATCACAGTCAAGCGCAAGTCCGGCACGTACTCCGTACAATACGACCTGTCTGTTGAGCATCGGACGCGCTCCGGGAAATCCCATACACACCGGGCATACATTGGTGTTTGCAGGTGAGCCGAACTTATTCGGACAGATGCAGAATATCTTGGATCTGGTTTTCAGTTCTGCATGAACTTCAAGACCGATGTATGTGTCAAACTGCATATCCGCTGCCTCCTCTGAACTGTGCAAAGCCTCCGCAGAGCTCCTCGTATTTCTTTGCCGCAGCGAATAACCGCTGCTCAGCACCAGCCGGTGACATGAGCTGTATACCGACCGGCAGACCGTTTTTCGCCTTTCCGCAGGGCACGCTGAGCGCAGGAAGTCCTGCAAGATTAGCCGGAACAGTGCATATGTCAGCTGAGTATTTGTCTGTGGCACTCTGAGCTTCATTGGCTGAAAACGGCGGACGAGGATATGTGGGAGCTGCAATTATATCACAGCTGTCAAATACAGCATCAAGCTCATGGCGCAGTTCTCTCATTGCAGCAAGTGCGCGGAGATAATACGCCTCACGACTGCCCTCGCTCAGAACAAATGTACCAAGCATTATCCTGCGCTTTACCTCATCGCCAAACCCTTCGGTACGGCTTTTCACGTACATACTCTCAAGACCGGCAGCATTCTGCGAACGATGTCCATAGCGTACTCCATCGTAACGCGCAAGCTCCGACGACGCTTCTGCGGAGGATATGACATAGTAGATATTAGCTGCATATCTGAGCTTTGGAACTGATATTTCTGTGAGTACAGCTCCGTCAGTTTCAAGGAGGCGAAGTGCAGAGAAAGAAGCCTCTCTGCACTCATCACTGACGATCGTGCTGTCGAAAAGCTCCTTCGGAACACCAATCCTGAGACTGCTGCTATGTTTGCAGCTGCAAGTCCTCATCATTGGATCCATTGGATCATTTTCTGATATGAGCTGATAGAGCAGTTCCGCATCACGTACAGTCTTACCCATAACGCCTATCTGCTCCAGCGAAGGTGCAAATGCGATCAGTCCGCGGCGAGATACAGCGCCGTATGCCGGCTTGAAACCAACTATGCCACAGAATGAAGCAGGCTGACGTACTGAACCGCCTGTATCGCTTCCCAGGGCAAGTATCGCTTCTCCGGCACAGACTGCGGCTGCTGAGCCGCCGGACGATCCTCCGGCTGAGTATGCCGTATCAATGGGATTGTGTGTCGTATGAAAAAACGATGTATCTGTAGCTGAACCCATGGCAAATTCATCCATGTTTGTCTTTCCGGTAACTATCGATCCTGCTCTGTGCAGGCAATCAACTGCGTGAGCATCATACGGCGGTATATAGCTGCTGAGCATACGAGATGCACAGGTCGTACGGATTCCGGCTGTAGAGATATTGTCCTTGACTGCAATGGGGATACCCGAAAGCGGATGAGGCAGGCCTCCCCTGTTGCGTGCATTATCGATCAGCTCTGCGTCCCTTAACATAGAGTCATTCAGCGTAATGTACGCCCCTACAGCCGGCTCAGCTTCTTTTATCCGCTCAGAGACATCGTATGCTATCTCAGCTGAACTGCATTTTCCGGTCATGAGCATTTCTGAAAGCTCTGCGGCTGAGTACTCGTAAAGCTTCATCAGTTCTTCTCCTTTACCGGCACTGTTTTTGGTACGCAGATATGACCGTCCCGTGTAACGGGCGCATTTTTCAGCATCTCATCATGTGATATGCCGCAGTCCTTTATAACGTCATCACGCAGAGGCATTATGCTGTCCGGCAGCATATCAGCAGTGCTGCATTCCGGCAGCTCCCCTGCCATTTTAATCATTTCTTCCATTTCAGACTGCCATTTATTTGTGTCTCCGGCTGAGATCTCCAGCCTTGCGAGCTTTGCGATGTGCTGTATATTCATATCACTTGGTCCGTTCTATGAGGTCAGCTTCACTGAGTATCTCAACTCCAAGCTCCTGAGCCTTTGTGAGCTTGCTTCCTGCGTCCTCACCTGCTACGACAAAACTGGTCTTTTTGGAAACAGAGCCCGATACCTTGCCGCCGAAGCTCTCTATCAGCTTCTTTGCATCGTCACGCTTCATGGTCGGAAGTGTACCTGTCAGCACGAAGGTAAGTCCGGCAAATCTGTCATCTCCCGAGGTCTCCTTTTTGTATTCCATGTTTACTCCTGCCTGACGGAGCTTCTCTATCAGTTCAAGACGATGGGGCTCACGCAGAGCTGTAACTACGCTTTCCGCCATTATCTCTCCGAATCCTTCTATATCAGCTATCTCATCACGCTCAGCTGCGATCAGCTTGTCCATGCTTCCAAACCTCTCGCACAGCAGAACTGCGGCGCGCTGACCGATATTTCTTATTCCAAGTGCATGAATAAGACGGTCAAGTCCGGCATTCTTTGATGCATCGATCGCTTTTACAAGATTTTCAGCAGACTTGTCACCAAAACGCTCCAGTGAAAGCAGCTGCTCCTTGCGCAGTGTATACAAGTCAGCCGGAGAACTGACAATGCCGCTTTCCACAAGCAGCTTCATATTCGCTTCGCCCAGTCCGTCTATATTCATCGCATTCTTTGAGGCAAAATGTATCATATTTTTAAGCAGCTGCGCCGGACACTCAACATTCGGACACCGCAGTACACTTTCGCCGTCTTCGCGTACTGACGGAGTTCCGCATACCGGACATACTGTTGGCAGTCTGAACGGCTCAGAGCCTTCGCTGTGCTTTACCGAACGAAGAACCTCGGGAATGATCTCTCCTGCCTTGCGGACAACTATGGTATCACCGATGCGTATATCCTTCTCATCGATGAAATCCTGATTGTGAAGAACTGCTCTTGACACACTGGTGCCTGCAAGAAGTATCGGCTCAAATACGGCTGTTGGAGTAATTGCTCCGGTACGTCCTACATTAACTTCTATGTCCAGAAGCTTTGTCTCCTTCTCCTCCGGCGGATACTTGTACGCTACTGCCCACTTGGGAGTTTTTGCGGTCGAACCCATAATATCACGCTGAGAAAGATCATTGACCTTGATAACTACTCCGTCAATGTCGAATGCAAGTCCGGCGCGGTCGTCACCGATACGCTTTATCTCATCAACGATCTCATCATATTCATGACATACCTTATATGTTGGTACAGTCTTGAATCCGAGGCTGCGGAGATAGTCCAGCGATTCACTGTGTGTTCTGAACTCCTTGCCGCGTACCTGCTGTACGTTGAAAATAAACATATCCAGCTTACGTCCTGCTGTTATCTTCGGGTCCTTCTGACGAAGGGAGCCTGCCGCTGCATTACGGGGATTCTTGAATGGCTGCTCATCATTGAGCTCCTGCTGCTCCACAAGCTCCATGAAACTGCTGCGGGGCATATAAACTTCACCGCGTACTTCAAGGAATTCCGGTGCATCGGTGAGTTTCAGCGGTATCGAACGGATAGTGCGGATATTAGCTGTAACGTCTTCACCTACGAAGCCGTCTCCGCGTGTGGAGCCGCGGGTAAGTACTCCGTCTGTATATTCCAGCGAAACTGAGAGACCGTCTATCTTCGGCTCTACCGAGTAATCCGGACTGCTAAGCTCAGTGCGGCATCTTGTAAGAAATTCATCTACCTGCTCCAGTGAGAATACGTCCTGTAAGCTCGCCATCTGTACCGCATGGGTTACCTTCTCAAACTTGCCGGACGCTATACCGCCGACGCGCTGTGTCGGTGAAGTGGGAGTAACAAGCTCCGGAAACTCTGCCTCTATAGCCTTCAGCTCCTGCATGAGCATATCGAACTCATAGTCGCTGACCTCCGGATCGTCCAGGACATAGTACTGATATGTGTATTTATCAAGAAGCGCGGTAAGCTCCGCAGCTCTTTTCTCTGCTGTATTTTTTTCCATAGCTTTTACCTGCCTTTATAATATTTCATTATGATTATACCACAGATCCCATATATTTTCAATACAAATAATGTTCAAGCTGTACGGCATAAGATTAGTATTACTGATCGGAGGTGTATTATGTTTATTGAATTACTGCGAAATCTGTTTTTCTTTGCGCTCCATGTGGAGAATAACACCGTATTCCCTAAGCCGCTTTCCAAAAAAGAAGAACAGGAAGCCTTTATCCGTATGGCAGATGGTGACAGGTCTGCAAGAAGTCTGCTGATCGAACATAACCTGAGACTTGTCGCTCATATCGTTAAGAAATATGCTCAGTCACAGGCGGAGCAGGATGAACTAATATCCGTCGGTACGGTCGGACTGATAAAGGCTGTGACCACTTTCGACTACACCAAGGGTGCAAAGTTCGCTACCTATGCCAGCAGGTGTATCGAAAATGAGATACTCATGAATTTCAGAGCTGCCAGAAAGACCGCCGGCGATGTATACATCAATGAGCCTGTTGATACCGATAAGGACGGCAATGCTCTTACGCTCATGGACCTCATTGATGACGGTACAGATATACATGAACAGGTGGAGTTCAATATCCGCTCAGCTCAGCTGTACGATTTCATTACTACCTGCCTTGACACACGGGAGCTGGATATTATCACATACCGCTACGGACTGTACGGGAGCGCTCCGCATACGCAGAATGAAACTGCCAAAAAACTGGGAATATCCCGTTCTTATGTATCACGCATCGAAAAAAAGGCTATAACCAAACTAAAGAAGATGTACGATTCCTCCGCAATATAAAAAGGGACACCTGCGTGTCCCCTGTGGTTATATCGTGTCCTCTCCCTCTGTGTAATCGAACTTCTCCTCTCTGCCCGGTGCAGCTTTGCTGAACTGCGTCTCGTACAGCTGAGTATAAACTCCGCCGAGGTCAATGAGGCTGGAGTGAGTGCCTTTTTCAACTATCTCGCCGTCCTTTATGACGAGTATCTCGTCCGCTGCAAGTATGGTAGACAGTCGGTGTGCAATGAGTATGCTGGTTCTGGACTGTATAAGCGGTTCGATAGCGTCCTGTATCTTCTGCTCCGATATGGAATCCAGTGCGGAGGTGGCTTCGTCAAATATCATCAGTGCCGGATCCTTCAGCAGTATACGCGCAATGGATATACGCTGTTTCTCGCCCCCTGACAGCTTCAGTCCGCGGTTGCCGACCAGTGTATCAAGTCCGGTCTCCTGCTTTTCTATGAATTCATAGATATTTGCCTGTTTGCAGGCATTTATCAGCTCCTCTTCCGTTGCCTCAGGCTTGGCATAAAGAAGGTTATCGCGGATCGTTCCGTTGAACAGGTAAGTTTCCTGACTGACTATGCCGATGTTTTCACGGAGAAAGCTGAGGTCCAGCTTTCTGACATCAACTCCGTCAAACAGTACTGTACCGTTTATTACGTCGTACATTCGCGGTATGAGATTGATAAGTGTACTCTTTCCCGAACCGGAGGGACCTACTATTGCAATACACTTGCCCTTATCCAGCCGGAAACTGATGTTTTTCAGGATCTTACGCTCCGGATCGTAGCTGAAATCAACATTTCTGAATTCCACCTCCCCGTCGGCATGGTCAGGAGCTACAGCGTCAGGTGCATTCTCTATCTCCACCGGCATATCGTAGTACTCGAATATTCTTGTGAACATCGCCATTGACCGTATCCAGTCAACCTGTATGTTGAGCAGCTGATTGACTGGTCCGTACATCTTTCCAAGCAGGGCAACAAGTACAGTTATCTGTCCGACTGTTATGGAATGGTCGAACTTCATCATCAGTAGACCGCCCACAAGGTAGATAAGCATTGGTCCGATGTTTGTGAATGTATTCAATGCCATTCTGAACCAGCGTCCTGCCATGCTTTCGCGGATATTCAGGTCTATCATCTTCTTGTTGACCGCCTGATACCGTGAGAACTCCTTCTCCTCCATGCCAAACAGCTTCACGAGGAGCTGTCCGCTTACGGACATTGTTTCATTGAGTATACCGTTTATCTCATCACTGCAAGCCTGCGACTCCTTGGTTATAGACCACCTTGTCTTTCCGGCAGTCCTTGTGGGTATCGCAAACAACGGAACTATAACTACTCCGATAAGCGCAAGTATCCAGTTCTCACGGAACATCACTACAAGTGCAACTATCAGCGTTATGGCATTTGATATGATACTCGTCAGGGTGTTTGTTATTATCTGCTGTACGCCGGAGATGTCACTGGTCATTCTTGTGATTATATCGCCCTGATTGTTGGTGGTGAAGAAACGCTGTGACATCTTCTGCAAGTGCCTGTACATGGTGTTGCGCATATCGTATGTTATGTGCTGGGCGATCCATGTGTTCATATAGCTTTCAAGTATGCCGATAAGATTGGCTGCAAGCGTAACGCCGAATGACAGAAGTATGTACTTTATAAGTGCGTTCATACTTCGGGCGATAAGTCCCTCATCTATGATCTTACCCGTCAGGACTGAGGGAAGAAGGGTCATTATAGCTGAAAAGAGTATTGCTGTGAGCACCAGCAGAAACTGCTTCCAGTACGGCTTCATGTAGCTGAATATCCTCAGCAGCAGCTCTTTGGTTACTTTCGGTCTGTTCTTTTTCTCTTCATCTGTCAGATAACCGGGTCCAAGACGTCCTCCCGGAGGCATAAAGATCGCCACCTTTCATAATTTCAGCTTACATTATAACATTTCAGCCTCATAAAGTCAACTAACAGTTAGATAGTGCCAATGGTTAATTAAGTTAAATTATTGTTAACTATTGACATTTATTTTATAATATACTATAATATATATGATTCGCTTTATTCATTTAAAGCTTTACAGGTTTAGCAACCAAAATATTGAAAGGTCGTGACATTATGGGCTCTAAAGCCGCTACCTTTGTGATCCTTGCAATCTACGTTGCTATCATGGTCACAATCGGTATCTACACATCCAAACGTACTAAGTCTACCACTGATTTCATGCTGGGCGGAAGAAGCGTCGGCTCTTGGCTGACCGCCTTCTCTTACGGAACTACCTATTTCTCCGCCGTTGTATTCATCGGCTATGCAGGTCAGTTCGGCTGGAGCTACGGCGTCTCCGCTTCATGGGTCGGCATAGGAAATGCCTTCATCGGAAGCCTTATCCCGTTCTTCCTCCTTGGCAGACGTACCCGTCTTATGACGAACCACATCGGCGCGAAAACTATGCCGGAGTACTTTGAAAAACGTTTCGATTCAAATACTCTCAAAACTGCATCTGCGCTCATAGTTTTCATATTCCTTATCCCGTATACCGCATCAGTATACAACGGACTATCCCGTCTGTTCGGCATGGTATTTGACCTTGGCGAAAACGGTGCAACTATCATCATCATCGCTATGGCTGTGCTCTCCGCTTTCTATGTTACACTCGGCGGCTACAAGGCTACAGCTCTCAACGACTTCTTCCAGGGAATCATTATGCTCATCGGTATCGCTACCGTTGTCGGTCTTACAGTCCAGAAAAAGGACGGTTTCTCAGCTGCTATCGATGCACTTAACATTATCCCCGATGATAAGGGCAATACCGGTACACTCGGTTCGCTTTTCGGACCTGATCCCCTTAACCTGTTGGGAGTTGTGCTTCTTACTTCACTGGGTACCTGGGGACTTCCGCAGATGGTGCAGAAGTTCTACGCTATCAAGGACGAGCAGGCTATCAGAAAGGGCGCTGTTATTTCCACATTCTTCGCTGTTGTCGTAGCCGGCGGCTCCTACTACATGGGCGGTTTCGTAAGACTTTACTGTACTCTGGATCAGAATGAGTCCGGTAAGTCCTTCATTGAAACTCTCAATGGCAGACCGGTATATGACACAATGGTTCCGGCACTCCTTAATCAGGCTCTTCCTAATCTGCTTATAGGACTCGTTGTTGTGCTTGTGCTTTCAGCTTCTCTTTCTACTCTGTCATCACTTGTCCTCACTTCAAGCTCAACTCTTACAAATGACCTCATCAAGCCGCGTATCAAGAACTTCAGCGATAAGAGCCAGATGACTACTATGCGTGTATTCATCGCTGTATTCCTTCTTATCTCTGTTATCATCGCCTGCAATAAGAATGCTTCCATCTCAACTCTTATGTCATACTCATGGGGTGCTCTTTCAGGTGCGTTCCTTGGTCCGTTCCTTTACGGTCTGTTCATGAAGAAGGCTACAACTGCTGCTTGCTGGGCAAGCTTCGTTACCGGTCTCGGTATAACCATCACACATATGCTGCTCTTCAATCTCAGTGCTTTCAGCAGCGTAAAGCAGTCTGTTGCGCAGCTTGGCTGTCCACTCAATCTTCTCTCACCTATCAACGCCGGCGCATTCGCTATGATCGTTTCACTTATTATTGTTCCGGTCGTAAGCAGCTTCACCAAGACTCCTGATGAAAAGGTAGTTGAGAATGCATTCAGCTCACTTAATACCAAGTGATTCTATACTATAGCTTAAAAGCTCACGGAGATAGTTTCCGTGAGCTTTTTTTAATACATTCTTTACTTTTGGATTAATGATTTTTTTACACATTGCAGATATAATTAAAGACATGAAAGGTTATTATGTTTTAGTATTGCTCCCCCAATTAAACTTTGACAAAAAGGCGAAGTCAGATTGGTGGAGCAATTATAAGGAGGTCTTTATGAAAAATTCATTTGTATCTAAGATTGCTGCTTTCAGCATGGCAGCTATCTCAGCTGTTTCTTTTATCAAACCATTTACAGGACGCGCTGCCGATGATGTGCTTCCTTCCGGCACCAAATACAACGAGATAGGTTCCGTTATCGAGTCATTCTATAAGGAGAATGAAAGTAATGCTCCCGGTCTTGCAACTGCTGTATTTACTCCCGATGAAGTAATATATGAGGGATACTTCGGCTATCAGAATTCTAAAAAAACTGCTCCACTTAACGAGAACACCGTTATCGAATGGGGAAGCGTAAGCAAAACTACCATCTGGATCTCTGTAATGCAGCTCGCTGAACAGGGTAAGATCGACCTTGATGCGGATATACGCATTTATCTGCCGGACGGATTCCTGAAAAGACTTAAATACGATGATAAGATCACCATGATCAACCTCATGAACCATACTGCCGGTTTTGAAGAAGCTGTTTTTGGCATGGCTTGTTCCAAAAAGGAACAGATCATCAACGTTGAAGATTATCTGAGCCGTTTTCAGCCTGAGCAGATATTCCGTCCCGGTGAAGTGACTGCATACAGCAACTGGGGTGCTACCCTTGCTTCATATATCGTTGAGCGCATCAGCGGTCAGGAATTCTATGAATACGCTCAGGAACATATTTTCAAGCCGCTTGGTATGGAGCATACTGCTATAAATTCAGATCTTTCCGATAATTCATTCGTTGATATGCAGCGCAATGAACTGTCCGGCTTGCTTCCCAACGGAAAGCCTAACCCATACCCGCGCCGTTACCTTATAATGTACCCAGCCGGTATGTGTACCTCTACTCTCTCCGATTTCACCGCTTACGGTCAGGCTCTTCTGAGCTACGATGAGCGCCTGCTCAGCCATGAATCCTACGAGGAGATGTACACGCCTACTTCTTACTACAACGGTACGGATCTTCCCCGAAACTGCCACGGTTTCTGGAGCGATGTAACTGAAAACGATACTTTCGTTATTGGTCATGGCGGTAACACCATTACTTGTTCATCAAATTTGCTTATAGATCTGAAAAACAATTGCGGTACCGTTATCATGACCAATCAGTACGGAGAATCCACTTTTAACTATGGCATTCCGGAAAAAGTATTCGGTAAGATCAAAGAGTCGGACCTGTCTTACAAGGGATTTGCATTTAACACTCGTATGGCATATACCGGTCCGGCAAAAATAATCAGGGCTATTCAGGGCTGGGCTTATATTAAAAGTGCTCCGGAACAGGTATATGTAGCTGAGAACAGCGATACCATCGAAATAAGCGTTATGGATTATCAGAAAACAGATCTTGCTCATACTGCCGCGCTTCTTCTTCCGATCATGCTTTGGGAGCTTGGAACCCTCTTTGCTCTGATCTCTCTCTTAGTCAAGTTCATAAAGGTACTCGCCAAGAAAAAGAGCAAGAATCCTGTCTCAGTATGGAGAGCTGTCACCTGCGTACTGATACTGGTATCTCAGCTTCCCCTTCTTCCAGTCATTTCAGCCATCAGCTCATGGGATCTGATGAATATTTCACTGATCAGAAACAACCTTCTCACTGTTACTTTATTTGGTATCGCACTGGCTGTACTCGCTATTGTCGGCATTATCAGAATGACACGATCAGACTCTGAGATAAAATGCAAAGTTCGTAACCTTGCTACTTCATTCTTTGCCTGCGTAGTTACATTTAACGTATTTTTCTATAGTTTATTTGAGTTCTGGACTATAAAATAATAAAAATGCCCGGTAACAGGTCTGTACGATCTGCTTCCGGGCATTTTTTTATTACTTATTCTTGCGGCGGACAAGTACAGCCACGATGTCAGGTCCGATATTTGCTGCAACTACAGCTCCTATCTGTCCGAACATTTCTGCCTTTCTGCCGGTCTTTTTTATCATTTCTTTCTCGATCTCTTTAGCAAGAGTATTGTCTCTACCGTGGAGTATAAGATACGGAGTCTGCGGAGTCATATTCTTCTCAACTACTTCAAGCAGCTTTGGAACTATATTCTTCTCGCCGCGTATCTTATCTACTGTAACTGTAGTATTATCTGCAAAAAGAATGATAGGCTTCAGTCCAAGCACTTCTCCTGCAAATGCCTTCGCAGCTGAGATTCGTCCGGACTTTCTTGCATACTTCAGATTATATGGCACAGCATATATACCGCATACATTGAACCAGTCCTCAAGGTATGCGATTATCTCCTCTGCCTCTGCTCCTTTGCGTATCTTCTTGACAGCTTCCATTATGGGATAACCGTAGAACACGGTATAGCAGCGTGAATCTATGTTGAAGATGCGCATTTTGTCTCTGGCTTCGGGACAGCTCTCGAAGAAATCCTCCTTGCCTATGACAGAGTTGTTATATGTTCCTGAGCCCTGACTGTTTATGGATACTGAAATGACATCAGTATACCCCTCATCATAGAGCTTCTTGTACGTTTCCTGGAATCTGAGCGGAGATATTTGCGAATGCTTTGGTATTTCATCGTTTTTAGCCATCATCTCATACACTTCCTGTGATGACTTGTCGATTATCTCCCTGAATGTCTCTCCTCCAAAGGTCACCTCGAAAGGCAGCACTGTTATCCCCAGCTCTTCGATAGTCTCCTTCGGCAGGTCGCAACAGCTGTCTGTTACTATCATTATTTTGGACATTATAGTTTTCTCCTTTTACCATGTATATTTTGTCAGCTTACCTTCCCGTGTAAGGTCAGGGTAGTCCCACTGGCGCAGTACTTCATATACAGCAATCGCCACTGAGTTTGACAGATTAAGACTGCGCAGCTCCCTGCGCATCGGTATCCTGACACATGAATCCGGATTATCACGGAGCAGCTCCTCCGGAAGTCCGGCGTCCTCACGCCCGAAAATAAGGTAGGAATTATCGGGATACTCTGCGTCACTGTGTACGTGACGTCCTTTTGTTGTGAAATAGAAAAAATTACCGCCCTTGTTCTTGCTGAAAAAGTCCTCCAGACTATCGTAATAGGTTATGTCAAGTTTATCCCAGTAATCAAGACCGGCACGTTTCAGGTGCTTGTCGCTCACTTCAAAGCCAAGTGGTCTGACGAGATGAAGACGCGCTCCTGTAACCGCGCAGGTACGGGATATATTGCCGGTGTTCTGAGGTATCTGCGGCTCAACAAGGACTATGTTAAGATTATGCATTTTATATGCCTCGTGAATATATTTTACTGCTCCGGAAAAAATAATGCTGTGGCTTTATGCCGCATATTTCACTTCAAGGAGCAGTTTATGGATATGAAAACAGCTGCAAAGAGCATCGCGGCAGGTGCCGCAGCCGGCTTTGCATGGTATACCTTCACATCGGCTGACCCGATGCAGAAGCATAATATAAAAAAGAATGCAGGCAAGACCCTGAGATCAGCAGAAAATCTGCTGCAGGATATTATGTCTGTATTCAGTTAGGTGATATTCCGGAGTTTTTCCGGAATCCAAGATAGCTTTCAAGTATGATAACTGCAGCTACGGCGTCTACAACTGCCTTACGCTTCTTACCGCGGGTGTTGGTATCATTGAGGTAGTTGTGCGCCGAAACTGTGGTGCAGCGCTCGTCCCAGAGCTTTACAGGTCTTTCAGCTATTTTGCCAAGCTCCTCTGCGAAAAGCTGACACTTCTCGCAGCGCTCACCGATAGTTCCGTTCATATTCTTCGGATAACCGACTACTATCTCCTCAGCTTTCAGCTCTTTGGCTATCTCAGCCGTTTTTTCGATGCATTTATTGAAATCCTTTTCATTGATCACAGTTACAGGTGAAGCTATCATCTCGCTTTTTCCGCAGACTGCGATACCTGTACGTGAATCGCCGAAATCAACTGACATTATTATCATATCATCACCACGGCTTTACTGTGCCGATTATTTCATTTACCGAGCCGATATTCTTACTGTCAAGGAACTCGTTCAATTCTTCAACTATCCTTACAGGTGCATACGGATCAGTGAATATTGCAGCTCCAACCTGTACAGCTGACGCGCCTGCCATCATTAGCTCGATCGCGTCGCGTCCGGACGAGACTCCGCCCATTCCGATGACCGGTATCTTTACTGCATTAGCGACCTGCCATACCATTCTTACTGCTATGGGGAAAACGGCAGGACCGCTCATTCCGCCCACATTGTTGTGGAGTACAGGTCTGCCGGTATTTATATCGATACGCATTCCAAGCAGAGTATTTATAAGCGAAACTGCATCAGCTCCGGCAGCTTCCACAGCCTTTGCTATCTCAGTGATGCTCGTTACGTTAGGTGACAGCTTTACCACAAGAGGCTTTGTTGTAGCTTTTCTTACCAGCCTTGTGACCTCAGCTGCCATATCGCAGTTTGTACCAAATGCTGCTCCGCCCTGCTTTACGTTAGGACAGGATATGTTCAGCTCTATCATATGAACATCAGTAGACTCCAGCTTTGCAGCCACCTCAGCACATTCCTCCGGAGTTGAGCCTGCAATATTTGCAAGTACCACCAGATCCTTTGTCATGAGATAGGGAAGCTCGCTTTCGATGAAATGATCGATTCCCGGATTCTGGAGTCCTACAGAATTGAGCATTCCGCCCGGTGTCTCTGCGATTCGCGGAGCGATGTTTCCGGTGCGGAGATGAAGAGTAGTACCCTTTGTAGCTATTCCGCCCAGTTTATTCAGCGGGAAAAGCTCCTCGTATTCCCTGCCGTAGCCAAATACACCGGATGCAGGTATGATCGGGTTTTTGAAGTCAACACCGCATACATTTACAGAAAGATCAGCCATTACCAGAGCACCTCCTCAGCCTTGAATACAGGACCGTCCTTACATACGTGCGCAAAATATTCCTCATCACTGCGCTTAGTGCGGCAGGCGCAGCCAAGACAGGCTCCGATTCCGCAAGCCATGCGCTCTTCCAGTGAGATCTCACACCTGATGCCCTTATCTATGCACAGCTTTGATACCGCTTTCAGCATCGGGGAAGGTCCGCAGGCATAGACCGCATCTATACCGCCTTTTTCTGCCAGCTCAGTAAAGGGCTGGGTAACGAATCCGTGTATTCCTGCTGAACCGTCATCAGTGCAGAGTACAGCCTCAGCTCCGGTCTTTTTAATATCGTCCTGCAGAATGACCGCTGATGCATTGCGGAATCCGGTTATCACTGTCGCTTTGTTACCGTATATCTTTGCCAGAGGGAGCATCGGAGGTGTACCGATACCACCACCGATGAGGATCACCTTACTGTAGCTTTCGTCCACTGTAAAACCGTGTCCCAGAGGTGCCAGCATATCTATAAGATCGCCCTTGTTGAGCTTTGCGATCTCCGCAGTACCCTCACCGCGTACCTCGAATACTATTCGGAGAGTGCCCTTTTCCTTGTCGATCCCGCATATGGATATGGGACGGCGAAGTGTAAAGCCGTTGGCACGGATATGCACAAATTGTCCCGGAGATGCAACAGCTGCAACATCAGGACATGAAATTGTAAAGCTGTAGATCTCACGGGCAATCGCAGTTTTTTCTGTAATTATGAATTTGCCTTGTGTGTACTTCATGTGTACTCCTTTCGGATAATTAATGATTTATTCGCGGTCTGCCGCAGTCCTTGCATTTTTTGAACAAAAGACCTTTCAGCTGTCCGCCGCAATAGATACAGCTGCCTTTGACAAGCCTGTTGTGTATGACATTGCTGCAAAGCGGGAACTTGTCCAGATTGTTCCAGATGAAATCTACTCCATCGTCGCATCCGTCAAATATTCCCTGCTGCAGTCTGGTTATCGAAGGCCCTATATGTATCGCTGAAAGCTTATAGCAGCCGGAAAATGCCGATTGCGCAATATTTATGTTGCGTTCACGGTCAAATTTTTCGTTGACATTCAGCTCAACAGATGTAAGCTCAGTACATCCGCCGAATGCGCCCTTGCCTATAACGCACCGGCGTTTGCTGAGCGATATGAGATAATCGGCAATATCTGACAACAGACTGCCGTTATTCTGTATTGTCGGCTCAGCAAATCCGATACGCGGGATATTTATACGTGTAAGTCCTGTACAGCCAAGAAACGCATAGGCTCCTATTGAACTGACTGATTCAGGAAAGTATACGTAGGTTATCTCACTGTGGTTTTCAAAGACATGATCTCCGATTATTGAGACTGTAGAAGGGATTATTACTTCGTGTGATTTCCCGTTATATTTAGTAAGCACCCCGCTGTGTATCTCGAACTCACTGTCGGCGCCGGTATACAAGCGCTCTCCCTGACGTATATCGAACTTAGTCCCACAGTATCGGCAATACCATGTACTGCGTTCGTCATCAACAGTCAGTACTTCCCCGCAGCTGCTGCATTTTACCTTTATGAACGGCATATCTTACCCCCTGTATCAATAGTCTTTTTTCTTACCGCAGTTCTTGCACTTGTTAAAGAGTCCGAATTTTCCGCCGCAGTGCTGACAGCGATCGCTGTCGATAAGATAATTCGCTATATTGCGGAACTTATACAGCTCAGCGGCATTGTATCTGACATCATTGAAGACTATAGTGCTCACGCCCTGACCGTTGCCTTTACGGTCTACTTCAAATGAGCCGTTTGCAAATTCGTTCTCAACTTCCCATGTCGTGATGTTACTCATGAATACTATTTCCTTCAGTCCGCAGCACATCGCATTGCTCATGATACTGCTGACTGATGCAGGTATAGTGATCGATGTGAGATTATCGCACTCATTGAAGGTCTTGTACCTGATCTTTTTCAGACCTGCCGGAAGCGTTACTGACATAAGTTCAGTACAGCCGTCAAATGCAGCATCTGCAATATCGTTGACCGTATCAGGTATGACCACGTTGCGTATGGTTTTATTGTCCTTGAATGCGCCGGAACCGATGCTTTCGATGTAATCGGGTATAGTTACGTTCACAGCAGTACCGTTATACCTTATTAGTACGCCGTTCTCGTTCTGGAATTCCTCAACCGGCTTGTCAGGTATATCTTCCTCATACTCATCTGTATCTTCGTCTGATTCGTATTCGGAAGGTGACGCAAACATACGCGCTCTGTCCTCATCAGTCATAACGGGGACCGGTATATCCTGAGGGCGGGATATTTCACTTACGTGTATATCATTGACTGAGGGCTTCGGTTCTGTGTCGTTCTCTTCTGATGATGTGTCTGACTCCGCCGGAGCTTCTGATGAACTGCTCTCTTCTGTTATTTCTTCGGCAGGTGCTGCTTCATCAGGCTCAGCTGACAGTACAGGTGTGATCTCCTCAGCCGCTGTCTCTTCGGCAGCGACCGGTGCTTCTGTTATCGGCTCTCCGACAGCAGTGGCAGTGATCTCCGGAGCCGTTGCCTCTACAGGCTTTCCGGTGATGCTGCTCTCTTCATTCTCAGGCTTCGCCTTAGCCTGAACTGCCGGCTTTTCGCGGATCTCAATCTGGAATCCGCAATGACCGCAATACCAGTGTTTCATACCTCTGTCAACGAAAATTCGCGCCCTGCACTGTGGACACTTCATTCTGATAAATTTTTTTGCTTCCATGTTAACCTCCTTATTGTTATATTTTTTCCGGGTACTCCGGATGTTACTAATATTATAACACATTTATCCTCGTATTGCAACGGTTTATTTGTTAACAACATAAAAAGCCGGATAGCTATCAAGCTATCCGGCAAAACTTATTTAACTATTGCTTCTGTCCAGTACTCCTGATTGTATATATCTGTAAATCTATACATTATCTTGACCTGTCCGCTTCCCACATCAGTGTTGCTTATCCTCATATTATCCTTTACTGTAAGGGTATCGCCGAGAATGTAGCTGTCCTGATAATCGCCGTCATAGGTGTAGTAATCGCATAAGAATTCAAGCTGGTCACCATTTTCAAGCTCTGTCATGCTCTTTGCAACTGTTTCTGTCTCACCGCCCACATAGTCTGTGGTAGCACCGGCAATATATCCCTTCGGATTATCCTGATCGAATACCAGTATGAGATTTACCCTCTCACCGTTGAGCAGAGCAGGTACATATCCGGAGATAGTATAATCATCGCCATTCTCCATTGTATCAGTGTGATAGTAAGCAACAGGCTGACCTTCAATGGAGATCCAGTTCTTGTCTGTGTCTGCAATGAGATTGCCGTTATCATCGAATGTGTATATGTTATCAAGTCCGAGATCAACAAATCCGGCACCATCATCGTAGAACATATTCAGATCAAGAGTATGTACAAGCTCCCACTGTGACTCAGGAAGAGTCATCTTGTACTCATCACCCTCCTGTGTCCACACGAGGTTGCTGGTATCGAAATAGTTCAGTGATACATAATCAGCTGCATCGTCATTGCTGATGGAGCTGTCAGACATGAATCCGGTGTTGGAGCTGTCAAGTCCTGCGATTGAACGGCCTGAGGTTCCGCCGAGGAATGCGCCAAGAAGTGAGCCGATCATATCTGCGCTTCCGGCTGCACCTGATGAATCACCCATGCCAAACAGTGAACCAAGCGGTGAACCTGTACCGCCTGCTGCGATCTGTCCGCTGGTCTCGAGCTTTGCAAACTGACGGATACACTTGGAGTAGGCAGAATCCATGCCTATCTGGTTGTATGTATTGCAGGCTGTATCTACGTAAGATGTGCGCTTGTACGGGAAATAGATGGATACTCCGTATGCGTTGGTCATATTTGTTGAAGTACGGTTGTACTTTACTGCACTCTTTATCGCTGCTGAAAGCTCAAAGCCTGCCTGTGTATTGACATTCTCAGCAAGGTTAACGAGGTCTACCTGATCGATTCGTGAGCTTTCTGCAAATTCGCGTGAACCGTATCTTGCGTCAGAGATCGACTGGTAATTGTTGGACTGGATACGCTCACTGATACTGTTTGCAAATGCATTGAGCTTTGATGGTACGGTGTTTGCAAATTCAGCAAGATCAATAACTGAAAGTGTTGTCTTTTGACCGCGGCACTTTGTTGCGCAGGTCGTTACGAAGTCGTCAACGATATTCTTACCGATCTCAGTTGTAGGCATAGATGTGTTGCTGCCAAGTTTAGTCAGCCAGTTTGTGTAGTACCAGCCTACACCTGGCTCAGTTTCCTCAGATGCGATCATATAGTCAGCGTACTCATCAAGCATGAGTGCTGTCTCAGCAGTTGCCATGAGGCAGGCATCAAAACCAATAAAATCAAACTTGACTCCGCCGTTTTTAAGTGCCTTGCTTATGCCTGCAAGATCCATGGATCCTGAGGACTTGCTCTTTTCATCATAGCCGTAACCACTTACCGATCCGCCGCCGTGATCCCAGAGTATCAGTTCATTTCTGTTAGCCGGGAAATTCTTTGCGCAGTACTGAATAAATCCTGAAAGTGTATTCGGATCAGTCATAGCTTTGTTTCCGTCGTCTGCCACAAGCTGACGGAGTCCGCCGCCTGTTACCTGATATATCTGGTTGACCTTATTGCTGATGCCGCTTGTCTTCCACTGGCTGCATCCGCCTGTATATGCTATTATGTTAACATTATCGCCGTACTTTGCAGATGCCATCTCCTGTAAGTCAGAAGATGCCATGCCGTACTTTGACTCAAGGTCAGTACCGCACATATACACCATAAGTGTCACAGTATCTTCATTGTTACCCTTGATAACTGTGCGCTTTGCACGTGAACCTGCGGCAACACTTTCATCGACAGTTCCTGCACTTGCTGCAATATTTCCACTGCCTACTGTATCCTCAGTACTGAAATTGAATCCGGACGGTACAGAACCAAGATTTTCACCCAGCAGACTTCCGGCAAGCTCACCAAGTCCGGCACCGCCGCCGCTGTTTCCGCCGCCAAAAAGCTTAGGAAGGAATATCACTGCAAGTATTATAAGAAGCATTCCGCCTCCGCCGCCGGCAGCTGCGCGCTTGCCCATTCCGCCGCCTGATGACTGCTTTCCGGAATAATCAGCAGAACCTACTTTTCCTGTTCCAAGTCCCTCTTCACGCTTATGTACGCCGCTTCCGCCGGAAGTGACGTCTTTTTCTCTGCCGCGTGGTCTTTTCTGATCCATATTAACCTCCGTATATCTTATTATCTTAAATATGTGAAATCACTTCAAATTTGCACACTTACACAAATACATTGTACTCGATTTGTTCAATATTGTCAAGAAAAATTATTTTTTTACAAAAAATTATAAAAGTCCGGAGTAGATTCTCCGGACTTTTTTAGTTATATCGTCGTAATATCGATAAGTTCCACGTCTTTTATAGTGCGTCCTGATTCAAGCACCTTTACCAGTGCCTTTGCTGTATCTATAGCTGTAAGGCTGCATATAGACCTCTCAATGGACTTACGTCTCATCTTAACGCTGTCACGCTCCGGCAGACGTCCCTTTGCAGATGTAGAAATAACATAGTGTATCTTTCCACTCTCCAGAAGTGTGACCGCATTCGGCTCGCCTTCGGAGATCTTGCGTACAAGGTTTGCTGCGATCATATTTCTGTGGAGTACGCTCTGTGTACCTGATGTTGCATACAGCTCAAAGCCCATCTGCTCGAACTTATCCGCTATAGGCAGTATCTCCTGCTTGTCCGTATCTCTTACGGAAATAAGTACTCCGCCTTCACGCTTGAGGTCAAATCCGGCTGCGATAAGTCCCTTCAGCAGGGCGTCCTGGAGATTTCTGCCGATGCCGAGGCACTCGCCTGTTGACTTCATCTCAGGTCCGAGCATAGTGTCAACGTCAGTGAGCTTCTCAAAGCTGAATACAGGCACCTTTACTGCAACGTAGTCGCCTGCGGGATAAAGTCCGCTTTCGTATCCCATATCCTTCAGCTTTGCACCAAACATGATCTTTGTAGCAATATCTACCATCGGGATTCCTGTTACCTTGCTGATGTACGGCACTGTTCTGGACGAACGGGGATTTACTTCGATAACGTATACCTCGTGATTGTATACCACGTACTGTATATTGACAAGTCCGATAACATTGAGTTCCTTTGCAAGCTTGCGTGTGTACTCAACGATTATGCGCTTGATACGCTCAGAAAGATGCTGTGCAGGGTAAATGGATATAGAGTCACCTGAATGGACACCGGCACGCTCGATATGCTCCATTATACCTGGGATAAGGAAGTCCTCACCATCACAGATAGCATCGACTTCGACCTCTGTTCCCATCATGTACTTATCAATAAGTACCGGATTCTCTATCATGTGGCTTGTGATGATACCCATGTACTCTATGACATCGGCCTTGGAATGCGCGATTATCATGTTCTGACCGCCCAGTACGTATGACGGGCGGAGCAGTACAGGATAGCCAAGATCCTCAGCAGCTACTATCGCTTCCTCCGTGGTCATGACTGTATGTCCGGCAGGACGCGGTATACCGCATTTTTCAAGTACCTCATCAAAGCGCTCTCTGTCCTCAGCCGCATCTATCATATCTGCGGAGGTTCCAAGGATACGCACTCCCATATCTGACAGGTGGCGTGTGAGCTTGATCGCAGTCTGTCCGCCGAACTGAACAACTACGCCGTATGGCTTCTCAGTTTCGATTATAGCTTCTACGTCCTCCTTTGTAAGGGGATCGAAATACAGACGGTCACCTGTGTCAAAGTCAGTGGAAACGGTCTCCGGGTTATTGTTGCAGATAACCGCCTCATAGCCAAGCTCTTTCAGTGTCCACACACAGTGTACGGAGCAGTAGTCGAACTCGATACCCTGACCGATGCGTATAGGTCCGGAACCGAATACAATGACCTTCTTCTTGCCGGAGTTCTGATGCTCTATGAACTCAGCAGCCTCGTTCTCCTCGTCAAATGTGGAGTAGAAATAC
Source organism: Ruminococcus flavefaciens (assembly GCA_902796065.1). Classification (GTDB taxonomy): domain Bacteria; phylum Bacillota; class Clostridia; order Oscillospirales; family Ruminococcaceae; genus Ruminococcus; species Ruminococcus flavefaciens_X. Next base: position 905 of record CADBNS010000137.1, on the reverse strand, counting down.
GGTGTCTCCGCCTTGAACTCACCTGCGCAGGTATCGACCATCTTGAATACAGCACGCTTGCGGAGCGGACACTTCTGTCCTGACATACGCTCAATTGTACTGTCAAGATAACCATACTGCTTAGCAATATTGTACTTCTCCTCAGTGAGTTCACCGTCAGCAAGCCAGTCCTCCAGATCAGCCAGATTCTTCAGCTTGTTGAGGAACCACTTGTCTATCATTGTGACCTCATGGATCTCATCAAGGGAGAATCCACGCTTTATAGCCTCAAATACAACGAATGAACGCTCATCATCTATGTCATGCAGCTTCTTGTGCAGCTCTTCATCTGTGAGCTTCTTGAACTTCTTCATGTTCATTGAGTCCAGTCCAAGTTCAATGGAGCGTACTGCCTTCATCATTGCCTGTTCAAAGCTGGTACCGATAGCCATTACCTCACCGGTAGCCTTCATCTGGGTACCAAGTGTGCGCTTTGCATATACGAACTTGTCGAACGCCCACTTCGGGAACTTGATTACTACATAGTCCAGTGCCGGCTCAAAGCAGGCATAGGTCTTGCCTGTTACCTGGTTTACTATCTCATCCAGTGTGTATCCTATCGCTATTTTTGCTGCTGTCTTTGCTATCGGGTAGCCGGTAGCCTTTGATGCAAGCGCCGATGAACGCGATACACGGGGATTGACCTCTATTACTGCATACTTAAAGCTGGTGGGGTGCAGTGCAAACTGACAGTTGCAGCCTCCCTCTACCTTCAGCTCCTTGATTATGTTTATCGCCGCTGTACGGAGCATCTGATACTCACGGTCCGAAAGTGTTACTGCCGGAGCTATAACGATACTGTCACCTGTATGTACTCCTACAGGGTCGAAGTTCTCCATGGAACATACAGTTATAACGTTGCCCTT
>CADBNS010000136.1 GCA_902796065.1 Ruminococcus flavefaciens | reverse complement strand
TACTCGTGCGGATTCTCAAATCGGCGCACCCCTTCCCAGATAGTGTCTATCTGCTCTGCACAGTATTTCTTTATCGTCTCTATATCAGGCGACTCGTATACGCACTGTCCCTTGTCAAATATCTGCACCTGCAATTTCTTGGCAGTGAAATCTGTCAGAGTCGTGCGCTTGTAGGTCTGTTCAGGATCAAATATCGTGTACGGCTTTGTATCGTCTATTACTTCGCCGTGAAGCGTTATCACATCCGCTACTGCCTTTCCTGTGCCGTTGTCATAGAGTCTCCATACTTCCTTGTAGGACGGGTTCGTTATCTTGATAATGTTCTCGGATATCTTTATCTTCGGTATCAGCTTTCCGTCTTCCTCTACCGCTACCAGCTTGTATACTCCGCCAAATACCGGCTCTGACTTCGATGTTACCAGCCTCTCGCCTACTCCGAAGCTGTCTATCTTCGCTCCCTGTACGATGAGGTCACGGATTATGAACTCGTCCAGTGAGTTCGATGCCACTATCTTGATATAGTCAAGTCCGGCTTCGTCAAACATCTTCCTCGCCTTCTTGGACAGGTATGCTATGTCTCCGCTGTCTATGCGGACTCCGACACCCTTGTGTCCCTGCGCTTCAAGCTCCTTGAATACCGTGATCGCATTGGGCACTCCTGAACGCAGTACGCTGTATGTGTCGATGAGAAGTGTGCAGCTGTCCGGATATACCTTCGCATATGCGCGGAATGCGTCAAGCTCGGTGGGGAAAAGCTGTATCCAGCTGTGCGCCATCGTGCCAAGTGCTGCAACTCCAAAATCACGGTCGGATATTGTACAAGCTGTTCCTGCACAGCCGCCGATATATGCTGCTCTTGCTCCGTATACAGCTCCGTCATAGCCCTGCGCCCTGCGTGAGCCGAATTCCATTACCGGTCTGCCCTGCGCTGCTTCTACGATGCGGTGTGCCTTCGTTGCAATAAGGCTCTGGTGGTTTACTGTGAGAAGTATCATGGTCTCTACAAACTGCGCCTGTATCGCCGGTCCCTTTACTGTGATGAGCGGCTCGTTCGGGAATATCGGTGTTCCTTCCGGTATCGCCCATACATCACACTCAAATCTGAATGTCTCAAGATATTTCAGGAACTCCTCACTGAACATCTTCTTTCCGCGCAGATACTCAATATCCTGCTGTGTGAAGCTCAGCTCCTTCAGATACTCTATGACCTGCGCTACTCCCGCCATTATGGCATATCCTGCATTGTCCGGCACCTTGCGGAAAAACATATCAAAATATGCTGTCTCCTCTCCTCTGCCGTTCTCAAAAAAACCATTTGCCATAGTCAGCTCGTAAAAATCTACAAGCATCGTAAGATTTCTGTTATCCATATGGACCTCCCGTTCTATCGTCTTTTTCATCCTGCATATGCGCTGCTGCTCTGTAGTCCCGCAGTTACTGCTGCACTGTCATTGTATGTGCCTGCTGTCAGCGGAAACGACAGATACCACACGCTGTCTGCGTCCGGCTCTGTACCGTGCTGCGCAAAAAATATCTTTGCTGTATCACTTGCCACACTGTACGGCACACTCATATCCTCCGGTGAATTGCCGCTTATCTGCGGTATTCCGCCCAGTACCTCCGACGCAAATGCCACAGCCGGCGCTATATCTTCATATGTGTCGTAATAGAGCACTATGCCTCCCCTGCTGCGGAATGAGGTCTGCACCCACCGCTCCTCAGGATAGTAGCCGCTGTCCATCAGACGCTGATACAGCTCCGGATGCGCTATCACATAGGATACCTGATAGTCCTCCGATACCCTGTAGTGCCAGCCCTTGTCAGTATGCTCGATGTCAAAGAATACCCGGCACTCTGTCCCCTCAGGGTCCCTGAAGGTGTACCTCTTGCGGTATTCGTTGTCGTGACACCCCGGAAGCCGTTCGCGGCTGTCAAGCGTAAAGTCCAGCCCGTACAGCGCTTCAAGGTATTCCTCTGCTTCAAGCACTGTAATATCCCGTCTGTCTTCACAGCCAGTAAGTACAGCCGTACTGCCTGCCGCTATACATACCGCAAGAAGTCCGGCAGTAAGCTTCGCCATCGCTTCGTCCTCCGTTTCTTTTACTGATACCTTCTATTGTACATCTTTTTATCCCCTCCGTCAAGTATATTGTCCAAAATGGGTATTGAAAAATCAGAAACTTTATGTTATAATGTTATCATAAAATTATTAAATTGGAGGTCATATCAAATGGGAATGTTTGATAAGCTTATCGCAAATCTCAAAAACAGCAAGAAAACTATCGTTTTCACAGAAGGCAGCGACGCACGTATCCTCTCTGCTGCTGACAGACTCCTCAAGGAGGGACTCATGGGCGTTGTCCTCTGCGGAAACGTTGACGAAGTTAAGAACGCTGCTGCTAAGGGCGGCTTCTCCATCGATGGCGCTGAGATCATCGATCCCGCTAATTACTCAGGAATGGACGCTCTCGTTGCTCAGATGGTCGAGCTCAGAAAAGGCAAGATGACTGAGGACGAATGCCGCGAGGCTCTCAAGAAGTCAAACTACTTCGGCACTATGCTCGTTAAGGCTGGCAAGGCTGACGCTCTCCTCGGCGGCGCTACTTACTCTACCGCTGATACCGTAAGACCCGCTCTCCAGCTCATCAAGACCAAAAAGGGCTCTAACCTCGTCAGCTCTTCATTCATTCTCTTCCGCGAAAAGGACGGTCAGGAAGAAAAGATCGCTATGGGCGACTGCGCTATCAACCTCAGCTACTCCGATAAGCTGGACAAGGACGGCAATGTCGTTCTCAGCGCTGCAAGACAGCTCGCTGAGGTAGCTGTTGAAACTGCAAGAACTGCTGACTTCTTCGGCATCGATCCTAAGGTCGCTGTTCTCAGCTTCTCTACTTACGGCTCAGGTAAGGGCGGTACTGTTAAGCTCAGCCACGACGCTGTCATCGAGGCTCGTCAGCTCGATCCGAACCTCGTTATAGACGGTGAGTTCCAGTTCGATGCTGCCGTTTCTGAGGAAGTTGCTAAGACAAAGTGTCCTGATTCCAAGGTCGCAGGTAAGGCTAATACCTTCATCTTCCCTCTCATTGAGGCTGGTAATATCGGCTACAAGATCGCTCAGCGTCTCGGCGGATTCGAGGCTTACGGCCCTATCCTCCAGGGTCTGAACGCTCCTATCAACGACCTCTCACGCGGATGTACTGCTGATGAGGTTTACAAGATGGCTATCATCACTGCCGGTATGGCTTGATTGGAAAACTGATCTGAATATATTAAGCCCCGATGCTTTAAGTACGGCGCTGATATAGAAGTTATAGCCATAGTATTTCTGATGTATCGTCAGAAATACTATGGCGTTTCTATTAACAGTATGGAGGTGTTGTGCTATAATTGTTACTAACATAAACCAAATTGGGATTTGGAGAAGTTTTTATGAAGAATGCAATAACATCAAAACCAAACAAAGCTCATTTAAGCAGATTGTGGTGGTATCTGCTCCTGATTATCGTGCTGTCTGCTTTTTGCTATATCACCCTCAATGTATTGCTGCTTCCATATTCGATTGAGTACAGCGAAACAGGACAAATGACAGCTGGTTATTTTCTATATGCAACGATAGGACTATTATTCTCAACTCCGACACCTTTTGTAGCGGTTTTGATTATTTCTCTATTCATAGAAAGAATCGGTATCAAGCAGATATTCCGTAACATTTTCCGCACGGAAAACAAGTTGAAAACTATCTTGATTACAGGTGGGTTTTGTTTGCTTGCTTTTGTTTACGCAATACTGTTCGGAACTCCCAACGGCTCGCCCTGGTATATGTTCCCTCTCGGTTTCCTGATCATGGTACCATTTGTCGGTATCGCTGAAGAAACCGGTTGGCGGGGGTTATTACAGCCGGAATTGGATAAAAGAATGCCATATCCGTTTTCGGTACTTCTTACCGCAGCAATTTGGTTCGTCTGGCATTTTCCTGTGTTTATAGACCCGACATCAAACCATTACGGAGACAGTATCATCGGATTTGGGATCACAATTTTTATCTGGGCGTTTGCTTTGGCTGCAATATATAAATCGACAAAAAGCGTGATCGCCTGTGCGCTGTATCAT